>NZ_JBFAYB010000041.1:0-69970 GCF_040681075.1 Streptomyces sp. NPDC051907
TCGCGGCGATGATCACGGCGCCCGTGACGACGACCCCGATGAGTATGCGGTGCGTGCGTGTCAGCTGCATCGCGGCCACCCGCGATCCCCTCCCGACACGCAGAATTGGGCAGGCGGCCTTTGCTGCCTGAGCTTCACGAACGGAGAGGCGACGTGGCGCAGCATCCGTGTCGAACCCGTAGAGGCTGGCCTGCTCCCGTTGAACACGGTGGCGGCGCCGACCACGGACTCGTCGCCCACTGGCGTCTCGCCCGTGAGGAGGCAGGGCAGCGGAATCGAGGCAGGCGACGCCGTCTGACAGGCGAAAGCCGCGTTCACCGTGCTCGGGGCTGTTCCGTTGCGCACACCGTGCAGACTCCGTCCCCAGCGGGATCGGCCCTGCGCGGCGTCGGTCCGGTGCACCGGGTACACGGCGGCCAGCCGAGGCAGGCCGGGCACAGCTCCGATCCAGGGGCTCTGCAGGGACTGCCGCAGCCAGTGCACTCGACCAACGCGCGGTAGGTGACGGCGTCGGGCACCGCGCGGCTCGCGGACGTCTGTCGCTCAGTCCGACCCACACCCCCGTCGACGAGGGGGCGGGAGGAGGCGTGGGGCGGCACCATGGCGCTCGCCGCCCTGAGGCGTGCTGCTACGACCGCCCCGACGGTAGTCCGGACCGGTATCGGCAGCGGACGCGAAGCGACTACGTGCTGCACCTGAGCTGCGGTCCACCCGGCATCGAGAAGTCCGTCTACGACCCGACCCTGGTCGTACAACACCTGCCCGGTCAAAAGAAGCTCGGGGTGCTCGACACCCACCGCGAGCAGAAGCTCGACTCCGCGCGCCGCCGCGGCGGGCTGGCCGCAGCTCCCCATCGGCGCAGGATCTTGCAGCTCCGGGAGTCGATCGCTGAGCGTGTTCGCTCTCTCGCGCGCCCCCTCGTCACGGAGGGGCGGAAGGACGAGTTGGCGGTTGTTGTGGAGAGTCTTCTTGGGGCTGGTGTTCTTTGTAGGCCGATCAGCCAAGCCTGGCCGGCCCAAGGCTGGATTCTCCGATCCAGGCTGCGACCTGCTGTTCTTCTGATTCTCCGCAGGGTCGCCTCCGAGCGCGTCGGCGTTCCCAGCGGTCGGAACGTCCGTGATGGAATAGACCACTTCCCCGAGAGTTCCGTCCGTCCTTCGCACCCTCTCCCGATTCAGGTAGCCAAAGCGCTCTAACTCCTTCAGACCGGCACTGACCGCGTCCCGCCCTTCACGTCCCAACTTCGCCAGGTCTCCCACCGACACCCGCCATCCCTCACGATGCGTCGAAATCAAACCGAAGATTCCCTTAGCCTTGAAGCTGATTCGACGGTCGCGAAAAAGCGCGTTCGCGATCTGCGTGAAATGATCTGCCGCCATCACGCCACGCCGGACGCCCACGCCATGCGCTTTCACGGCATCGCCCCCAAAAAACAGAACAGTCGAACAATCACAGACTCATCGGGCCACCCGAAGTGCCAGAACCACGCGCACGGGCGCACCGACACCACCTCGGGCAGCCCCCCTCCCACGAACGTCAGCCGTTCGAAGCCGGGCACGAAGACACCACCCGCCCCCCCTTCCAACCCAGCCACCGCACACCGCACCTGGGACATGGCCAGGTCTCCAGCAGTCCCGCAGAAACCGGTGGAACCCATAAGGAGGACCGCAGAGACGAACCCACCCTCACAGACACAGCTCCGGCCCCCGGCGCACGGATGGAACGACGGCATGACAGGCCAGAGAAATACACCCAAGCAACTCTCACGCGAAGAGAATCGAAAGCGCCTGCCGGGCATGTCACGCCGGGCTGCCAGCTGCAATGCCCGCAACGCACAACTTGAGCAGAACGAACCACCACCCCGATCACAAAGAGCCGAGGAAGACACCCTCCGGCCCGCGTGCCACAGATCTGCCCATCGAACGTCCGAACACCGTAGACACACCGACCAGAACCCAGCCACCACGCCAGTGCACAAATCCCACACGATCACCTTTAGGACGTGCACACCGCCCCCACACCCCAGGGAACGAGAAAACCCTCACCGCGCCACCCAAGCGATTGCTGCACCTGGCGACTCAGGAACCGCCTACCAGACGCGGGCACAAGGTGTCCACGCTGGCCGACCAACCGCTACAGCGGGATACCGACGGAATCTTCGACACACTCCCCCGGTGCCATGGACCCAAGACAATCGCCGACATCGACAGACGGCCCGAGCCCTCGACCTAGTACTGCAACGGTTCTTTTCGTGACTGTCGGCCAGTGCGGTCGTTGGTCAGGTCCTGGCTGGCTACCTTCGTGATGCCAGGATGTGGGCGACTGAACTGGATGCGGTGCACGAGCGGTCCGTGCACCGGCCTTCCAGTCCAGAGCCGCTGGAGTCCGCGTTGGCCTATATGCGGGGACTGGTCGCTCCGCTGGAACACAAGAACGCCTGGACACTGGCCGAACAGGCAGGTCACGCGGCTCCGGACCATGTCCACCGGCTGCTGAACCGGATCGGCTGGGCAGCTCACGGACATTTCCCGCGCGACGCCTTCAGCTTCCGTGGTTTCCGGCAGGAGGTGTGGTCGGTGAGATGACCGCGTCGCGTTCAAGGCAGCGGCGCAGCCGGCCCTCCCCCGCCTGCACTGCGCTCATCAGGTCACTGCGCAGGGGTTCCGGTATGGTCCCGGTGCCGAGACCTGCGGTGCGGACCAGGCTGGTCAGGGCCTGGCGCTGGCCAACTCTCATCGCACGTCGAAGCTGCGGGTGGGTGAGCGCGTCCCGGGCCGCGTAGGCGTCGGCGTGAGCCATGGCAAGGATGTCCGCCTGCAGCAGGGGAATCCGCTCATCCCGGTGGGATGCTGCCAGGGTCTGCGCGGTGATGCTGGCCCGGGTCCGAAAGACGATCGTGCCGGGGGCGGACTGCTGCTGCAAGGCGCGCACGGCGGTGAGCATGTCGCCTATGCGCGCCACCGGTACGGAACCGGCGTCTCGGTACGCGACGCGCAGCAGGCTCTGGACGGCTTCTTCCCAGGGCTCGGCTAGCCGGCTGTTCTCGATCAGTACGGTCGCCTCGTCGTGCTGTCCGTTCTGGGCGAGGGCGAGGATGGTGATCTGGCGGCCGTCGAGGAGCCGGGTGCCGACGCCGCGGTGGACGGCTGCCGCTGCGGCGGCTTCGCGCCAGCGGCCGGCCTGAGTCAGGGCGCGGGTGCCGTCGGCGAGAAGCGCCGCCCACACCAGGGTGCAGACGGCCTTATGGCCATCGGCGGAGTTGGTAAGCATGTGCAGGTTCACGCTGCGTCCGGCGATCTCGGTGGAGGTGCGGGCACGGGCGGCGCGGAAGAGGGCGTCGAGCATGGCGTGGGCGCTGGTGCCGTCGCCTTCGCGGATGAGTTGCCGGGCGATGTTGAGGAGCGGCTGGAGAGCGAGTTTCACCGCCCAGGCGGGCAGCGGCCGTGCCTGGTCGAACACCTTGTACTGGGACCAGCACAGCTGGCGGGCGAGGTCGGGGAGGGCGCAGTCGGAGGCGATGAGCGCGGCCTTGTTGCAGACCTCGGCGGCGCGGACGGCCTGCTGGTGGATGTCGCCAGCGGCGGGCTGCGCGGCCAGGTCCGTCAGCTGGCGGACCCGGGCCGCGAGAGGGAGCGCGTGCGGGCGGGGCCGCTGGACGAGCGGGAACCAGGCCAGGAGCCGGTCGTTCATGCCGCGGCTCCTGGCGCGCTTGGGTCCTCGCTGGTCGGGTCGGGACCGAAGACGACGGCTTTGGCGCCTGCGGCGAGGATGGCCTGGGCCGCGTGCGGGAGCCCGAGCCGGTTGAAAGCGAAGATGACATGGTGCGCCAAGACCTCACGCAGTCCGCGGTGCAGCCGGCCGGCGGCGGCGAGGGCGGCGAGCTCGCGGCCGGTGGTGGTGAAGGCGTGCGGCCAGGCGGCGGGGACGTTGAACGGGGCGTCTTCGCGGGTGAGCTGGGCGATGTCCGCGATCATCAGATGGCGCAGACCGTCGCGCAGCGTTTTCAGGCGGTCGGCGGGCTGAGGCCGGGGAGGGTCGCGGTGGTCGGCCACGCGTGCCCAGACATCGCCCTGCTCGTACCAGTCGAGGCCTGCGGCGCGGAGCAGCGCGGTGCACAGCAGGATCGACAGCTCGCGGCGGCGCGGCCGGTCGGGGTGGCGGGTGAGGTGGTCGATCAGGTGGCGGCTGTCGAGGTGGAAGAGCCGGTGGGCGCAGGTCATGGCCTCCGGTCCGCCGAAGGCGTGGGTTTCCGGCTCGTAGATCACCGGGGTGACGGCGGTGATGTGCTGGGCGTGCTGGAGGGGGCCGAGGGCTTTGAGGATGTGGGTCTCGGCCGTGGGCTGGTCGCCGGGTGGCTGGTAGCGGATGCGCCAGTGGGGGGCTTTGCGGAGGAAGAACCACGGGCCGATGAGGCGGGCGGCCTCGGCGGTGGCCAGGATCGGGGCAAGGCGGGTGAGGGCTGTGCGCTCGGCGCTGTCCCAGTCGGGGAAGGCGATTGTGATCTGCCGCCAGGGGGTGTCCATACGGGTTCGGCTCCGTCTCGTCTATGCCAGGAGGAGGAAGGTGTCCCAGCCCGATTCCGGGGGCGTGTCGGTGCCGAGGGTGTGCAGGGCGAGCGCGCTGCCGGCGGTGCCGTCCAGGAGTTCGGGGTCGCGCTGCGTGAGGCGGGTGATCTGGCGGGTGAGCCGGTCGGTCAGGCGGGGCAGTTCGGCGGTGAGGGCGGGCGTGGTCGCGTCGGTGGCCATGCGACAGGCGGCCTGGAGCAGTCCGGCGGTTCCGTGGCAGAGCCCGGTCTCGGTGAGCATGTTCAGCTGGGCCGGGTCCTGGAGGGTGGCGAGCATGGCGTGCTCGGCGGTCTGCTGGCGGGCGCCGTCGCCCAGGGCCATGCCGGCGAGTTGCTGGGCGCGGGCGGTGCCGGCGATGCCGTAGCACCACGAGGGCCTCGGCCGCAGCGCCGGATCGACCTGGTGGCGCCGGGCCTGGTCGAGGGTGATGAGGCCGGGCCACCAGAAGCCGGTGGCGTCGTGCTGCAGCCACCGATCCGTCCAGGCGCAGATCCGTTCCACCGCCTCGTGCGTGCCGGGGACGGCCGGGCCGTCGAGAAGGGTCAGGGAGAGCAGAGCGAGGACAGAGCCGATGCCGTGCGCCATGCCGAAGTTCCCGTGGCCACCCGGATAGTCGGGGCTGACCTCGCCGTCGGGCGCCACACCGGTCCACCACGCCGGGAGGCCGTGCTCCGGGGGACGGGGTCCGGTCAGGCGTACCAGGTAGGCGAGGACCTCGGCGGTGATCGGGTGGTCTGGGTGACGTTTGAGGTGGTATGCGCCCAGCCCTGCCAGCCCGCGGATCACGTCGAACTCCTTCATCGCCGGGGCTTCGCCGCTCTCGATGCGGGCGTGGGCCTGGGCTAGGCGCCGGCGGGTGACGGTGATCGTGGCGTCGTCCAGTTTCTTCAGGGCACGCTGGTACCGGCTGGAGTCCCCTGCGGCGGCGTTCATGGCGAACGCCAGGGCCGGGGCTCCCATGTAGAGGCTGGCGTTCGCGGCGGCGGTCAGGTCGCCGTGGGCGGCCGAGGCCAGCCAGTTGTGCACGGTGTCCCAGTCGCCCCGGCCGCAGTGGGCGCGCTCGATGTGGAGCAGGGCGATGCCCGCGGCGCCGCCCGCCAGGGACTGTGGCCACGCCCTTCCGCGCGGCGGCGCCGCATTCCAGGCGGTGCGCGGGTCGGACAGCTCTGTGGCCAGCGTATCGGCCAGGGCCAGCGCCTGCGGTATCGGCCTCACGGCGTTCTTCCCTCTCTGCGGGCGGTCCAGCTGAGGGCCGCGGCGCGGGCCAGGTGCACGCAGCGGCGTTCGGCCTCCATGTCGAGGCCGGCCATGCGGGTGTGGTGCAGGTGCAGCAGCTCCGGCAGCACGACGGTCGCTGTGCCTCCTCCCGCCTTCGCGAGGGCGCGGCGGTAGGCGGCCAGCGCGTCGCGCCGCCTCGTCCACCGGGCGATGACCTCCCCGCCCCCGGGCTGGCGGGCCAGGGCGGTGCGGTCGTGGGGGTTGGCCAGGGTGATCGCCTGGTCGTACAGGCCGCGGTCGGGTGCCGTGCCAGTGGTGCGGGAGCAGTCGATGAGCCACCGCATGGCCTCGCCCGGGTCGCCGATCAGGCCGATGGCCACATCGAGCATGCTGGCTGCGATCAGGGCCCGCTGGTCGGGCCCGTCCTGGGCCGCGCAGGCGGCCCGTTGCGCGGCGGCGGTCATCGAGTCCGCCTCGAAGTACGCCTCGGCGGCCTCCCACGCCTGGGGGCCTCCGAAGCGGGCGGTCTCGGAGAAGTCGGTGTCCCACTGCACCCGGGCCAGGAGCCCGGCCAGGCGCAGCCGCGCCGTCCAGGTGCCGATCGCCGCGGCGGCGTCGGCGGCCTGGCCGTCGGGGACGGTCAGACGCAGCCGCAGGTGATCGTCGGGGTCGCGGTAGGGCAGGAACCACCACCGCGCCTCGTCGCCCAGCCGGTGGAGCAGGTGGGGCAGATGACGGGTGAGGATGCTGGTGTGGCGGTCTGGGTGTGCGTAGAGCTTGATGAAGAACCGCCCGTCGCAGCCGGGCAGGCGGCCCGGCTCGCGCGCCGCCGCCAGGCCGGCGTGCAGCCAGTGCGGTGCCTTGACGGGGCTGTTGGCGGTGGTGAGGGGGATGACGACTTCGTGGCGGCGGCCGTCGATCCAGCCCGCGTCTGCGGCACTCTCGGCACGCAGAACCGCCGTACCGTCCCGCCGAAGCTGGGTGTGCAGCAGGGCCCGGTGCGAGGGTTCGGCCAGGTCTATGCGGAGGCGCTGGTCGCCGTCGCCCAGGTAGACGGTGCTCGGCACTGCGGCCAGCTCGCGCCATGCGGACAGGGACCGCTCCCACTGCCCCCAGTCGGCTGCGGGGTCGGCGAGGCCGGCGGCGGTGAGCCGCCACCGGGCCGGGGACAGGATCGTGCGCCCGTAGCGCAGCGCTGGCAGGAACGGCAGGCTGGCGGCTGCTCCCCAGTCGAAGGTGGTGCACGGGACGCTCAGCGCGTTGGTGGCTTCGGTGAGGAACCGCACCAGCGGATGGGTGCGGCGGGTCGGCTCCACCGCGTTCATGGTCACGAACTGAAGCGGCCGGCGCCGCGAGATCGACATCAGGCACAGGCGGTGGGCGTCCGCGGTGACGGCGACGTCCTCCACGGGCACCAGATCCGTGTCGCCGGGGTCGTGGCACTCGCCGAGGCGGAAGGCGGCGGTCATCACCTGAGGGGTCCGGGCGACGTTCTCGGTGCTGACGTACAGCGGGGGCGCACATGCCTGGACGTTCAGCGCATTCTCGGTCGCGGTGGACGCCGCCGCGTACGCCGCCGCCATCCGCTTGCGGTCGCAGGCGTCGAGCAGGCTCAGGAACCTGCCGGTCGTCGTCCCGGCGGACCGCGACACCCCCACGACCGCCAGCGTGAACTCCCCGGAATCCAGGGCCCGTACGCCGCGGGCCCCCATGCGTACTGTCAGTTCCGTCGTCGGCTGGATGCGTATCTCCGGGCCGGTCTTCTCGGCGAGGTCGGTGACCATGGCGTCGTCCAGCACGATCTCGTGGCAGCGGCGCAGGGCCGCGTTCTGCGCGAGCGTCAGGAGCTTGGTGTCCCGCTCGCTCAAGACGGCGGAGGGCGCGGCCGGTGGGCCGCCGAGGAAGCCGGCTGGGTAGCCCAGGCCCGTGTCGCTGTCCACCGCCTCAAGGAGCGGCACCACGGCGCGCGGGCCGTAGCGTTCCAGGAAGCGGCCGTGCCAGGCAACCCAGCCGTGGGACAGTGCGGGGCGGCCCGAGAGGCGGACGAGAGCGCTGGCCGCCCGCGCGGCCTCGGCCGCGACCGCGGCGGGGAGTGTCACGTCTGCGTCCAGGCGCAGATCGACCGACAGCACCGGCCCGGCCACCGGGCTGACGTCGCGCATCACCGCAGTGATGTCGGCGCGTTCGGCCTGGGCGGTCGACGGGTCGGTGGCGGTGTTGTGCCGTGCCAGCGCGCGGGTGATCTCGCGCAGTTTCCCCGTCGGCTCGGCCGCTGCGGAGGCGCCCTCGGCGGCGAGGACGGTCAGCACATGGGCGAGCGGGTCCGTCGCCGTCATCGGCGGGCGGAGGTTCGTGACCAGAAGCCGCTGGGCGATCAGGCCCGCCAGGAGCCGGCTGACGGTGGGTGCGGGGACGTGGGGGAAGTCGGCGGCCAGTTCGGCCGCGAGCTCCGCGGTGCGGATGAAGACGCGGGCCGCGTCCAGCGCCGCCTTGACGGGTGTGGTGAGGCGGACCTGCACCCGCTCGGGGGTGCCGCCGCCGCTGCCCGCGGGGCGGTGTTCCAGCACCACATGACCGTCCCGCTCCACCGCGAGCGGATGAGCCTGGACCGTTAAGCGGGGCTGGATTACCCGGTCGGCTTCCAGTCGTTCGATCACCGTCGCCAGCCAGGTGGCATCCGGCCTGGCGACGGCCTGGTGACCGGTGCCGATGCGGGCTGCCGACGCGCCGTCAATGCGGGCCGGCCCCACTCCGGCGAAGAGGCCGAAGGGGGTAGCCCGGCTCGAGGCGCGCAGCACATAGCGCAGGAGGGCGACCACCGCTTTGCGGATGGCCGGCTCGGGCAGCTGGCGCCCCTGACAGATCTGCTGGACGCGGTGTGCCAGCACCGGGCTGGCCTGCTCCACAGCGGCGGCGAAGCCGGGGACTTGCAGGGTCTCCTCCAGCCACGGCCGCCAAGATGCCGGGCCGTCGCCGTCGCCGGTCAGGTCGGGCCAGGACCGGATGCGGCGATCCGGTGGCCAGGCCGCCGCACGCAGCATGGCCGCATCGATGGACTCGTACACCAGCCACCCCTCGTATCGCCGCGTGGCGCCGGCCGCGAGCGCGGCCGGACACCACGGGTCTCTGACGCCGGACGGCCTACGGGCAGGTCGTCGAGCAGGCGGACTCGCAGGTCTGGCCGCAGCCGTCGTCGGTCATCTGGATGAGCCGGTCGGCCTCGGGGCCGGACTCGACGATGGAGACATCCAGGTCCCAGTCGTCGACGCTCCCCTCCAGGCCCTCCGCTGCCGCGGGGACGGTAGCCACTGCTTCCTCGGACTGCACGGACACAACAACCTCCATGAGAGTCGGGTGGTGCACACAGCCCCATCCCAGGCGATCTGCCAGGGGCGGGGAGCCTATGACCAGGAGACTTCGACGGCGCCGAGCCGCTTCGCCACGACCCGCTCGGACGGCTCGGCCACTCCCTCGGGCATCGGCACGTACCGGATGCGGGCGGCGCCGCGCCGCCGGTGATCGGTCGCCCACCGCCGCAGCAGTTCCGCGTACCGGGCGGCGACGGTCTCCGCCTCGGGCCCGTGAGCGAACACCCCGCTCTCGAAGCCGCCGGTCTCCTCGTTGGGCCGCTTGGTCCGGTACGCGAAGCTGCCGCCGGCCACCAGAGCCGGGACACCGCGCGTCACCGACGGCGCGAGCACGCCCTGGTCGACCAGGTCCTTGCTGCCGTGCAGCGTCACCATCTGGGGCGTGCTGGTCGCCAGGAACAGCTCCAGCTCGTCGGGCATGTCGAACGCGGCACCGGACCAGACCTCCAGCCGCGGCGCGTGCACAGCGGCGGCCAGGGCCTCGGCGTCGAACTCCTGCCGCTGGTCGTCGACCTGAAGAGCGACCCCGTCCGTGACCGGGAGGAGCCGCTCGGTGTAGGCGCCGCTGCCCTGCATCGGCACGAAGCCGCACAGCCGGTAGCTGGCGCTGACGAGGTCCTTGCCGTCGTGGTCGAACGCGAAGGAGCGGGTGATCCCCCGCATGCGCAGGGGGACGACGATCCTGCCCCGTTCGGACATCTGCTCCCGCCACGCCGGCGGGATGTCCCATGCTCCCGCTGTGACGATGATCCGGTCGAACGGCGCGTGCTCGGGCACACCGCCGTCGGCGTCGGCCAGCACCACCTGGACCCGGCCGTAGCCGGCCGCGTCCAGGCAGGCGCGGGCTCGTTCCACGATCTCCGCGTCGATGTCGGCGGTGACCACCGTGCCCGCCTCCCCGACGAGCTCGGCGATCAGGGCGGCGTTGTAGCCGCCGGAGCCCACTTCGAGCACGCGCATCCCCGGCTCGATCTCGGCCTGCTCCAGCATCACCGCCTGGATGTGCGTGGCCGACAGCGAGCTCAGCGCGTGGCCCTGCTCGTCGCGCTTGATCACCAGGGCCTTGTCAGCGGCATACGCCGCCTCCAGCGGCTCCCCCGTCGCGAACAGGTGCCGGGGCACCGTCGCGACAGCCTTCGCGACCGCCTCGGACTGGAACACGCCCATCTCGTGCAGCTCGCTCACCATGGCCGCGCGGAGCGAGGCCGCCTCATCGGTTTCTCGGACCGTAGTCATGACATCACCCTAGACATCTGTGATCGCGTTACGGGGACGGTTGGAAGAGCCGGATCCCCACTCGTATGGGGCGGCAAGTCCACGAAAGTTGACGCTGCTGTCGAGCGCGGCTGGTGGTGCCGGCCCGTCCCGCCCGGGCCACTGCTCTCCGGGCGGGACGGGACGGTGGTGCAGCCCACGCCGTAGCACGCGGGCTTCGCCGCCCTCGGGGGTAAGGCGGCATGAGCCGGTCCGCTGTCCTTCTTCGCGGGAACCGGACCGGCGTCCGGGGAGTCCTCGGCGGGCGGGGCGTCGAGGGCGACTGTCTCACTCGCTGAGTGCGGGGTCTGGCCGGCGACGATGACGCCGAAACCGAGCAGGTTCGCCGTGAGCAGGACGATCCCGGCGAACACGCCGTCCCCGTCCGGCCTCGGCGGCTTCGGCAGGCGGTGGCGGGCGCTCATTCCTCCACCGCCGCTGCGTCAGCCGGCGTGAGCAGCTCGGTCTCGCGGACGAGGGACTGACGCTCGGTGCCGTTCTCCAGCCGTGCCCACATCAAGGCGCGGTCCGCGTCCACCCCGGCATAGCCGCTGCCGAGCTGGACCACGGTGCCCTCGAACTCCTCCGGCTCCTCCCGGCCCCGCCGCTCGGGCGGCACGTAGGAGGCGCCGCGTACGCGGTCACCGATCCGGAAGGGCGCCGTCTCCTGCCCGCTCACACCGCATCGCCTCCAGCCGCGGCCGGGGCCGGGGTGCCGACGCGCTCCAGGTCGAGGTAGACCTCGAAGTCCTCAGCACTCCACCCGGCCGGCAGGCCGTGGGCCGCGCGGAAGGCGGCGGCCTCAGCGGCTATCGGGGCCGTGGGCTTCCTGCCCGTCAGGCACGGGTGCGTCGTCGGTTCGATGGAGCTGGAGCGCAAGGACATGCCGCCTCCGAGGGGGTAAGCCGCAGCGGGGTGAGTGACCTGCCCCGCTGCGGCAAGGGCGCGGGGCAGGCAGACCTCCTTCGTGCCCGCCGGTGTCCAACTTCCGGAATCCGGGGACCCATTCACCGTGGCCGCAGGCATAGTGGGTCCGCAAGTGAAACCGCACCGAAAACGTCGCTGCGAGGAAAGTGGCACATGCCAGGGCAAGCGCATCGCTGTTTCAGCGGGCGCGTGCCGTGCCACACTCCGCACATCGCAGCGGCAGCGGACACATACGCCGGGGAGGCAAGCGGGTGCCAGCACGAGCCAGACCAACAGCACGGCGCATCGAACTGGGCTACGAGCTGAGAGAGCTGCGCAAGCGGGCCGACCTCACCCTGGAACAGGCCGTCCACGGACTGCCGTTGTCGGACACCAAGCTCTACCGGGTCGAGACCGGGCTTCAGGACCTGCGCAACGCAGGCGATCTGCGCAGACTCCTCGGCCGCTACGGCGTCACCGAGGAAGAGGACATCGAGCGGCTGCTGGCGGTCCAGCGCGCGGCCTCCAGCCGCGAGTGGTGGACCCAGTTCAAAGGATCGATGCCCTCGGGCATGCCGCGCTTCATCGGCATCGAGTCCGCCGCCGTCGAGATACAGGCGTTCCACCCCGTCGTGGTCCTCGGGCTGCTGCAGACCGAGCGCTACGCACGGTCCCTGTACGAGATCGCCAAACAGGTGGAGGACACCACCAACGAGTTCATCGATCAGGGCGTCACACTGCGGATGAAGCGCAAGGAGTACCTCACCCGCGACGAGGAGCGCGGCAGGCTGTGGGCG
Source organism: Streptomyces sp. NPDC051907 (assembly GCF_040681075.1). Taxonomy (NCBI): domain Bacteria; kingdom Bacillati; phylum Actinomycetota; class Actinomycetes; order Kitasatosporales; family Streptomycetaceae; genus Streptomyces; species Streptomyces sp. NPDC051907. The sequence goes on from NZ_JBFAYB010000041.1 coordinate 12,109, forward strand.
ATCCTGTACGAGCCAGCCCTGCGCTACCTCGTCGGCGGCCGCGACGTGATGCGCGAGCAGTACGACGAGATCACTCGGCTGGCCGCGATCGACAACGTGACCGTCCAGGTCCTCCCGCACACCGTGCGCGGGTACGTCGCGGTGAACGACTTCAGCATCCTTCACCTCGGCGACACGCTGCCGACCACGGTCCAGGTGGACAACGCGTGGGGCGCCTCGTCGGTCTCCGACACCCCGCGCGAAGTCGCGAAGTTCTCGCGGAAGTTCAACGCCCTGGTGGCGTCGTCCCTCCCGCCCGAGGACACCCCGAAGTTCCTGCACCAACTATCGCGAGAGATCACGGAATGACCACACACACCCGCACGCACAAAGCACCCGACCTGGACGGTGTGGCCACCTGGTTCAAGTCCTCCTACAGCAGCGGCTCCGGCAACAACTGCGTGGAGGTCGCCGACCTGACCCACACCGCTCACCGCGCGGTCGCCATCCGCGACTCGAAGAACCCAAGCGGCCCCGTCCTGCTGATCGAGCCCGAGCGCTTCGCCGCCCTCGTCGACGGCGTACGCGACGGCCGCCTCACCGCCTGAACAGTCCGTCCGAACGGGCCGGTCCGAGGGAGTCGAGTGCGCTCGGACCGGCAGGTGGGCCACACCTACCCCTGCCGCATCCCCCGCAACCCTGAGCGCTGCGGGCGGTGCCGACTGTCAGACCCCGCGTCAGGATGGTGTCCACGAACGGCCTCACCAGCCCCGACCAGTGGCAGATCCCGGCATGGTCCGACGCCGTCGGACCATGCCGGGCCACCCTTCTCCACCCCTCCACCACGACCTGCCCGACGACATCATTAAGTACCCGGAAGCCGGCCTGAACAAAAACCTCAGCGAGAGCAGTCCACTCGTTGAACACGGCTGGCAGTAGCGCGAGTTCTGGCGGGACGCACACGCGTCTAGCCAGAACACCCGGAGCTATGCGGAGGACGAAGCAAGGCGCTGCAGAAGCCTGTGAACGACGCGCTGATCATTCTGGAGCGCGACGGAGTCCTGTGCCTCGCCGAGCGGCAGGGCACCGGCTACGCCGACGGGATGCTGAATCTGCACTCCGGGAAGCAGGACCCGGACAAGCATGTGTTCGACCCTGCGATCAGAGATCGTTCGAGGAGACGGGCGTCAAGGTCAATCGCGACGCCCTGCGGATCGTCCATGTCATGCACTTTCGCAACCCAGAAGGGAAGCCCCAGGTCGGCTGGTTCTTCGCCGCCCGCCGCCGGTTCCACGACTGCGTCGTCCCCACCCTTGATCGGTACACGAGCAGCACGGCGCGACACCGCCGCGACGGATACTCCGGCAGCGCACATTTGACCGCGCACGCCCCCAGACGCTGCCTTCCCCCGCGGCAGCACCGGACTGCTCGGCGACCACACAGATGCCGAGCAGACCGGCTCCCCCTCGCCCTGCGTGGTCCGAAGAACGGCGGATCTGCGACCCGGCTTGGTAGACAGCGCTGGCGGGGTGTTCCCCTCGCCCGGTTCCGTACGTCGTCGACCGCGATGGTCTCGTACGGGCAGGCGGCAGCCATCAGCGTGTCGAGCCGGGAGGTCACGAGCGCGGAGTCGGACGCGGGCGGCATCGTCGAGCGCCTGGTGGGACGCCTCGGCACCCTGCTCGGCTTCGCCCTGGTCGAAACAGTACGGCGGCCGGGCACGCGGTCCGTCCATTCCGCGGGCGTGCTCGAAGCCGGGCCGCCCGCCGCCCGGGCTCTTGGCGCGGGCTCACTTGGTGTGCGCGATGATCCCGGCGACAGCCCATACGGCCCAGAGGGCGGGGATGAGCGCTATGTAGGCCAGCGGGCGTTGGACGACGGGCTTGCCCTCGTCGAGTTGCTGCCGGTGCGCGTCCGGCTCCGGCCGGGGGAGCCTGCCGAGCCTGATGTGGGCGATCAGATTCGAGATCAGCGCGAACGGGGCGAAGAGGGCGAGAGAGAACGGGCTCCACCAGCCCTGCCACAACGTGCTGGTGGTCATCGACCGGATGAGGGCCCGGCCGCAGGTGCGGCAGAACGGGCCGTCCATCTTGCGGAACTTCATGAGGAATATGAGGGCCTGGTGCGCACGGACGGCGAGGTCCAGAGCGGGCTGTGCGCCGCAGACCCGGCACCCGAGGCCGAGCGGCGGCGCGGAGGGCAGCCGCTCGCCGTACGCGTAGTCGGCCTGCCCCGACCCGAGACCACCCGGCTCCGCGGTGCCCGGATGCCCTCCCGGCGCCGCATAGGGGTTGCCGTGGGACGGGAGCGAAGCGCCGTGGTTCGTCGGCGGAGCTGTCATGAGCGGGCCTCCATGGTGTTCGTCGATCGTGGTTCTGTGGTCGGACGGAAGTCGTCCTCGAAGGACGGGTGTTGAGAGAAGGCGCCGGCTGCCACGCATCGGAGCACCCAGCCCAGTGTGTCGATCTGGCCGGTGAAGTAGTCGCAGTTCATGTCAGCCGCACGCTCGTGCTTCTCCTCGAACTCGGTCAGCAGAGTATCGAGGACGTCGGCCAACGCCCTCTCCACGGCGGCACTGCCGTCGGCTTCGAGGCCTGTTATGCATCGTCGGAGGAAGGCGGCGAGCATCCGGTCGCGTTCCAGGAGGGCGCGGGGGTCGGCGGCTGCAGGGATGAACTTCAGTGCGCTCATGCACGTCCTTGCCTTCCCGGCGGCAGGCCGCCTGTTGACGCTGTCGGCTCGTGCTGTTCAGGGGGTTGCCTGGCGGGGTGTGTAGAGGCCGAGGGTCTCGACGGTCCGGATAACGCGGCAGTCGTCGTTGATGGCGCGTGTGCCGTCGGCTACCAGGAGGAGCCGCCCGGCCGCCGCGCCTGCTGTCACCGGGGCTCCGGGGCGCAGCGGGCTGGTGGCGGCGACGGTCGGCAGGGTGGTGATGAGGCGGAGCAGCTTGGCGTCCAGGGCGCCGTCATGCGGGGGGATGAGGGTGATCTCGGTGATGCGGGCGCGGCGGGTCGTGGGGTTGGGCGGGGCGAAGCCGCCTGTCGCGAGGATGTGGGCGGTGTCGCGGACGGGGTCGTGGCCGGTCGCGTGGCGCAGCACGTCAGCTGCGAAGGCGGTGTGGGGGGCGGTGCTCAAGGAGAGGAGCGCGGGGCCGCGGTCCGGGATGAACGTCAGTTGAGTTAGGGCGGGTCCGTGCTGGACGCCGAGGGCGGTCAGTGCACGTGCCAGATAGAGGGACAGCGCGCGGGCCAGCAGGCCGTTGCTGTTCATGAGGTCGGCGCGGTAGGGCTGCAGGGTGTCGGTGTGGGTGTCGGACCAGATGGCGGTGATGGTGTGCGTGGGTTCAGTGCCGGGTGCGGGTCGGCTGACGGTGTGGACGCGGTAGCGGGTGCCGGGCAGGTGTTCCTGGAGGACGAGGGGGCCGGGTGTGCCGGCGCGGGCGTTGCGCTGCCAGGCGGAGCGGATCTCGCTGTGCGTGCTGCACAGGCGTCCGGGCGCACGTGTGGCGTCGGCGTGGCGGAGTACGGTCTGCGGCAGTCGGCAGAACGCGGCCCAGGCCAGGGCTTGGCTCAGGCGGGTGGTGCGGATGCTGCGCGGTGCGGTGATCCCGGCGTCGGCGAGGGCTGCGGCCGTCCATCCGACGTCGCTGCGTATGTCGGAGGTGGCGGGCTCGTTTCCCGGCAGGCGCAGACTGTGCGCGAGCTGGTCGGCGAGCGAGGCTCCGGCGGCTGATCCGGCGATGACCGCGCTGACGCCCAGGGCGCGCAGTGCTCTGGTGGTCCGGCGGACGCTGCCGTGGTGCGCGACGTTCAGGGCGTACGGCGGGAGGTTCGCGCCTGAGGGGGCGGGGGCTTCGCACAGGGTGACGGCGATGCAGCTCCAGCCGTGCCGGGCGAGCGCCGGCACGTACTGGTCGCCGGCTGTGCTGGGGGCGATGACGGCGGCAATCCCGTTGTGGGCTGGGGGCGGGCCGGGCGTGGCGGGGGCAGTGAGGGCGAGGGCCATGGGGGCGGTTCCTGGTCGGTGGTCGGTCACGGCGTGCGCGTCGAATCTGCAGTCGTCGAGCGGCGGTTGATCAGGGGGAGGAGCGGCAGGCACAGCACGGCGCCGAGCAGTCCGGCCGTGAGGGCGGTCAGGGCAGCCAGTGCGTCGCCGCCGGTCGTGAGGGACCAGGTGGCCAGGACGGGCGCGAGGATGACTGCGCCGGCCAGTGTCGCGCCCCAGATTCCGGCGTACATGCCCCGGGAGTGCTCGGGCGCGATGCGCGTGAGGACGTCGGAAGCCGCCACGAAGAAGACGACCTCGCCGGGGACTGCGATCGAGACGGCGAGGCTGTAGCCCCACGTCGTGTCGGCCAGCCCGGCGATCCCCATTCCGGTGCCGAGGAGGAGCGAGCTGACGGCCAGCATGCCGATCATCGGGTGCTCGGCGCCGCTGCGCCGGCTGAGCCATGGGGTCAGGACGGGCGTGATCGCAAGGACGACGGCTGCGTTGGCGCCATGGGTCCATCCGTACGCTGCCGGGCCCAGGCCGTCGTCGGCCATGAGCATCGGAAGGCCCGTGAACATTGTCGCGGCGCAGGTGAGGGACAGGAGACTGGCCAGCCACAGGAGCCACAGGCGCCGGTCGCGCACGACCACCCGCCAGCGGGACCCTTCCGTTCGTGCGTTCTGCTCGGGGGCTGCGTCGTCCTCCATGCAGCGAAGCGCGATGAGGCCGAAGACGGCGCAGGCTGCCGCGTTGAGGAGGAACAGCGCGGGGATGCCCGTCTCTCCCGCGAGTATGCCGCCGGCGGCGCCGGTGAAGGCAGCGCCGACGTTCACAGCCCCGTGGCGCCAGCCGTTCGCCTCCGTGCGCCGGGACTCGTCGGGTATCAGGTCAGCGATGCAGGCGGACACGATGGGCCGGGGCGCGTCGTAGACGATGCCGGCGATCAGTGCCGCGGCGCAGACAGTCCAGAACGAGGTGGCCTGGGCGAGCAGGGGCAGGGTCGCCGCGGCGATCACCATGGCTGCGAGCAGCGTGCGGCGCCGTCCGATCCGGTCTGCTGCCCATCCGCACGCCAGCTGTCCAAGGGCCCAGCCGATTCCGAAGACGGCCAGGACCTGGCCGATTGCCTGTGTGGTGAAGCCGATTCCGTCGAGGTGATAGCTCAGAAAGGGGTAGGCGAAGCCGAGCCCGCGGACCACGAGAGTTCCGGCCAGCAGTGCCCAGATCGCGGCAGGCCAGCGTCGGTCGGTTTCAGCGGCTGGTGCGGATAAGGCAGTGGCTGGGGGCGTGGGAAGAGCAGTGCTCGACACAAGCGCTTCAGGCGCGCGGCTGTTGGTCGGCGCGTGCACTGTCGCGTCCGAAGGCGGAGGGGTGGGGGTGGTTTGGCGGACTTCACGAGAATCGCCGATTACCACTTGGGTCATGTCTGTCAGCTCTCAGCTCTCGGGATTGATGCGACGTCAACGGCCGCAGGGAGCAGCACGAGAGCACCCCGCGGCGCTGGTGGCCCGGTGGGGTGGAGAAAAGGAGGGCATGGCTCCGTGCGGCGGCCGTCTCGAAGGGGAAGCCGAGGGGAGCCGCTCAGTGCAGGTGGGCGGCCCCCCTTGGCCAGACCCGGTCGGGACGGGGGAAGTCCTCGACCGGGTGTCCAGCGGTGTGCCCCGGAAGGTGTGCCTCTGCTCTGGGGGTCGTGCGTCGGTGAGCGGCTAGTGCACCGTGCGGGTGCCGGTCAGCTCCCACTTCTTCTCGGGCTTGCCGTCGTCGGCGATGTCGAACCAGGCCGTGGCGTCTGCCGTCCAGTTCGTCGCCTTCGTCTTGACGAAGGCGACGCCGTACCCGCCGGCGTCGCCGCGGAAGGTCTTGGTGCCGTTCTCCGCGTTGTTGATGGCGTCGGCCAGGCTGTTCATCTCGCAGACGCTGGGAGAGCAGTTGTCGACGGCGGTGCGTCCGTGCTCTGCCCGGGAGAGGAAGTCGATGCTGTTGAAGCGCCTGCCGCCGGTGTAGAAGCTGGTGCCGTCCCAGGAGACCTTGCTCAGCCATGCCCGGTAGTAGCGGTATCCGCCGGAGACCCCGGCGCGCTTGAGGCAGATGGTGGCGGTCACCTTCACGTCGGGCTTCTGGGGGAGGTTGAACGTCTTGCTGGTGGTCGAGCACTGGGTGGCGGGGGCGGCCTGGGCGGGGGCGGCGGTCGCCAGGATGGTGCCGGTCACCGCGGTCGCAGCAAGGAGCGCGGTCACGGCGGATCGCCGGGTTGCAGACATGCGTGAGGAGCCTTTCCGTCAGGTAAGCCGTATTTAGGGCGCCGATGGGCGCACGAGAGCGCGGCACGGCTAGGGTGCTGCCCCGGGCGGCAGAGATGGGGGTGAGCTGCCTGGCGTGATCGGCAGCCCAGGCGGTTCGGTGCCGCGGCACGGCAGGGGGCGAAGGCAGCGCGAGTCAGCCCTGTCGGTCAGGGCGCGAGGCGGCGTGCCCCGTGGGGTGCGCGCGGGGGTGCGGCACCGACGGGAGCTGCCGCTGGGGTGGCAGCTCCCGCCGGTCGCCGCTCGCTCAGGGGAGGTGCTGACTTCCCTGGCGATCGTTCCGGTCCGGGCGCTAGGTCCGGACCGGCGGAGGAGTCGCCGAGCGGCTGCCGGCCGCCGACGACTGCGAGGTCACAGGCCATGCCCGATCCGCGGTGCCACGGAATCGGGGACGGCGGCCGCGCGTCCGGCGGCTGCAGAAGTGCAGCTGCGGCGCGGACGAGACGAGACGCCTCACGATGGCGGTTCCCCTCTGCGTCAGAGGGCTTGCTGCTCAGGGCCACCAGGCGGACAAGGCGTCGTCCGTACTGTTCCCGGGAAGGGCTGGTGGTCTATCCTGAGCGCCGCCGACGTGCTCCAACACGCTGGTGACAAGCCCCAGTGGATTGATGGATCTGCTGGTGGTGACTCCGCACGAGTCATAGGCGCCGACCTCAGGTCGACACCGCGGGCGCCTTCGGACGCCCGGTGCCGGGAGGGCTGACTCCAATCAGCCCTTCCGGCCTCGCCTCACGGCGGCGCATGGCTGTGGTGAAGCGCCCCTCCCCCGCGTGTCTCCTGGCCGGCGACGAAGACCTGCGCCGCTCTGTGTTCGATCCGCGCACCCGCTGTGCACGGCGAACTCGACGCCCTCCAGTCGAGCGGAGGCTCGGGGAGCCCAGTCTGCGGGCAGAGCTGCGGCTCGAGTCTGAAGCCGCCGTCGGCACCGGTCCCGCCACGAGGCAGCGCCGAGTTCACTGCCCGATCGAGGCACCGCCCGATTCTTCGTCGATCAGCCGACGGCGTGTTCAAGAAGGTGATTTCATACTCTGCTGCCGCGTCGGCCAGACGGTTCGCCTCTTCGCCGGAAAGCCGGCCGATATGCAGCCAGAGGGACCCGACGGGAAGGAATGGCAGGACGTACGGGACGATGACGGCAGAGAGCACGCGCGGGGTCGAGAAGACCGTGATGGTGATCGCATTTCGAGTGAGCCGCGCTTCCCATTCAGGCCCCGCAGCGACCATTTCGGCGAGGATTTCCGCCTCCCGTTCACTGCAGTCGACGGGAACCGTCCAGGTGTCGACGGACACGTCGTCCGCGGACAGTTCATCGTGAACTGGCAGGACGTCACGCGTCGACCCGAGCACGGTCACGCGGAGCACTGTCATGTCGCCAACCTCGACTCATGGGGGGCTCGTTGAATGGGTCTCACGCTATGCAGTGGCGTCCGGGGCGTGCTACGGCGTGAGTGCACAATCTGCGGCTCGCCTTCCTTCGGGTGTGCACACAGAGCGCGTCACCGTGAATGCGCGGTGCACAGTCCGCCGCTTCTCGGCCACGGCCGTGCACAACTACGCAGAAGGCCATGGCAGGTTGAATCGAGGGAACTCCGAAATCGTCATGGCTCCTTTTGAAGGTGAGTCGCCCGGATGCCGGCGGCTATGCCGAGACGAGGGACGGCGGCGCGATGCTCGGTCTCCCGGTGCAGATGTGCAGGGCGAGAGTGAAATCTCGGACGTCGGCGAACACGGCGAGGTCCCGGCCGGTGAGCCGGCCAACCGTCCGAAGGTGGTCTCGGACGGTCACCTCGGAAATCCCCAGGGCGCGCGCAGCCGCCGTCGCAAGCGTCTCGTGCTCGATCCATGCCTGCACTGTGCGGACGAGGTCGCGGCGTTCGTCCCGCAGTGGCTCCAGGAGCGCCTCCGCCCACGCACGTATGGGTGAGACGTCCAGCAGTTCGGCCAGCCCAGGTTGCTCGTCCGCGGCAGCATCGGCGTCCTTGGGCTCTGCGGGAAGAGCGGCGACGTCGAGGGCCAGGCTCACGGTGACCTTGTTCCGCACCAGAGCGAGATCGAGGCCGAGAAGGGAGGCCGCCTTGGTCACCCGGTTCGTCAGCGTGTTGCGGTGGACGCCGAGGTCGCGGGCGGCCGCGGTATGCGGAAAGCGCAGTGCGCGCGGCAGCGTGCGCTCCAACTGCTCGGCTTGAGCGGGTGGAAGCTGCTTGAGGGGCGCCAGCACGCTGCGCGCCCACCGGCGGGCCGCGACAGGATCGAGCAGGTCGACGAGCTCGGTCTCGCTCAGCGCCAGGACGACGGGGTCGACGGTGTGCTCGGTGATGCCGAGCGCCGTGACGGCCTCCTCGTAGGCACTGCCGACGTGGGCGAGCGGGCGGCGGCCGCTGCCTCCCAGCCGGTGCTGTCGGCCTGCGGGAGATAGGACGAAACGCTGCAGCTCGCAGGCGATCCCGGCCGCAGCAGAAGCCGCAGCCTCAACGGGCTCGACGACGACGACGTGCCGCGGCACGGTGGGGCAGCGGATGACCAGCGCCTGGCCTGCGGCGGCCGTCTCGCAGTGGCGCGCCGTCGCCGCGCGCTGACGGGCTGAGCCGCAGTCGATGACGTACACGCGGGCCCTGTCGGCGGAGAGAAGCCCGGGGGCGAGACTGGCCAGCACTCGCCGCGCTTTGACCGGCTCGCCGCTCATCAGGAGCTGGAAGGCCACTGCGCGCGCCTCGCGGGCGGACTGCGCCGCCGTCTCGTACTCCCGCTGTGCCTGGTCGACCAAGCCGAGGAGCTTCGCGGCGTGCTGGATGAGGGTGGCGTCGGCTTGGTCGTAGGGCCGGCGGGCGGCGACCGCGAGGACGGCTTCGGCTCCGGTGGCGGGCGCGAGGGAGACGAGCCGCGTGTGAACCCTCGTGCCGTGCGTGTCAGGCTGCGCCGGCCTCGGGTGGACGGCCTGGCTGATGACCGCGCGAGCCAGCTGGGCAGGCGCGGTGTCGGGGGCGGCGGCGAGAACGCCGCGTTCCGGTTCGCTGACCAGCACCTGTGCCTCGAGTGCCGAAGCAAGCCATTCCGCGATGCCCTGCATCGCTTTGGGGTCGGCCAGCTGGGCCGGCAGCCGATGGAGGAGTCCGGCAAGGTTGTCCACCTGGCGCTCGGCGTGCTGCGCACGGCACTGCTGGATGCCGTGGTTGAGGTCCTGCCATGCCGCTGGCGCGGCTGTCGTCGTCAGCAACGGGACCCGCAGGCGGCCGGCGATGGCGCGCGTCCCCGCAGGGTAGGCGTGCAGCTCGTGAGCACGGGCGGTCACCACCAGCCCGGCTGCCTTGTAGCGGCCCAAAGAGCTCAGCATGCGGTCGACGGCGGCCGCCACGGCTCCCTTGACGCCGCCCGCGGCGAGCGCGAGAAGGACGAGAGTCCCGGGAGGCTGGGCGAGGTCGCATCGATCGGCGAGCAGTTCCTCCTGACTCACGACGACCATCGCCGCCACCTTCGTCTGTGCGAAGGAGGCCGAGCTCCCCTCCACGAACCGCAGTTCCAGCTCTGAGAGCTCCTGGACCAGGTACCCGAGAGTCGGCATGTCTCTCCTCGCCTCGCATGCGGATCACCCCGTGCCGATCGGGGATGTGGGCCAACGGACGCTGGCAGCAGAGCCGTTCGGGGGCGCTGCAAGGTGATCGACGACGGAGACCGATCCTGATACAGCACCACCACCCTGTCAACAATTGTGGAAATAGCGGCGAGTCGTGAGCACGCCCACGGATACGCCAGGCCGTCGCCATCACTATTGTGGACACCGGTGTGTGACGTAGGGTCGAGTGACCGCTAGCCTTCGGAATCAGTCGCGCGCCGCGGCCAGCCCAACCGCCTACGGACCAGGAGACTGCCCGGCCATGGACTCCGCCCCCGACGCGTCCCAGGTGGATGATCTTGCGGTTTCCGTCGCGTCGATCGACGAACTGCTTGACGCGCTGGGTCTAGGTCGCGACGTCATCGACATCGACCAGATCTCGCACGAGACGGGCATCGCCGCCGATCGGGTGCACGCCCTGCTCGACGGGTCGGAGGCGGAGCCGGAAGACCCCAGCGAGGCGTTCCAGCGACGCCTGGTCTTCCTGCGGGAGACGCGCCTCAAACCGGGCGGGCAGCGCTACACCCTCCTCGAGATCGGCGAAGGCGCAGGCATCTCCAAGGGCATGGTGGACTACCTCCTAAAGGGGCAGCGCAGCCCAGGGCTGACGATCCTTGCGCGTCTGGAGACGTTCTTCGCCGTCCAGCCCGGCTTCTTCACAGCCACCGAACGCCAGGCCCTGCACAGGGCGCTGCAGCCGATCCACGACCAGCTGACGCACCTGGCGTTGCTCAAGGGCGAGGGCATCTCCCAGCTGGCGATGCGCAGCGGCGCCGCGAGGGGCCGGGACGGCAGGCTCAGCGCGGAACTGCGGGCGGCTCTCACGACAGCCCTGAATCAGCCGGCGCCAGACCCCGAAGTACGCGAGCTCACCGACACGATGCTCTCCATGCCCTCCAGGAAGCGACGTCGAATCCTTCCGCAGATTCAAGGACTGCTGGGGCTGGCCCGGGCCGAGGACCCGTAGTCGCCGCCAGGGAGCTCCGGCGAGGCTGGCCGACGCCCACGCAGGCTGCTCCCATGACGGCCGGCCATCCGCGACTGCGGAATGATCAGTCATATTCCTGAGGCGAGGGACTTGCCTCCCCGTCCGAGGGCGTCCCCGCTCGGCGTGCCGTCTCGGACCGCTCGAAAGCCCGCCCGAGGGCGAACTCGCTCTGGACGCCGTACAGTTCGAAGAGCGCGCGGAGCTCCGCGCGGACGGTGCGCTCGCTCAGGCCGAGGTCCCGTCCTATCCCCGTCTGAGTCTTGCCTGCCGTCAGACCGATCATGATCTCGCGCTGGCGCTGCGAGATGACGGTCTTGGGGAGCCGGATGTCGTGGCCGCTGAGCCAGGGATCCGCGTCGCGCCACTGCATGCCGTACACCTCCACCAGGAAGGCGATCACCTCTGGATGCGTGACGAGGACTGCGGCGTTGCGGCTCGGCTCTCCATTGGCCGCGAGGTCGAGGTAGTTGCTCACGAGCACCGTCGAACCGTCGATGATGACCATGCGGAGGAACGGCTTCGATGTGGTCCGGACCTCGGCTCCGGCCTCGGCGACGGCAGCCGCCCACTCGGCCTGGTGCGGGCGGGTGCGGGCGCTCTCCTTGTAGATGGTGCGCAACGCGATGCCGCGCTTGATGTTGGCCACGTCCTTGGGAGTGCGAGCCTGCATCGTCTTCACGGGCCGGTCGATGGGCTGGGCCGTCCAGATGTACTTCGTCGCAGCGGCTTCCGCCCTGAGCATGGCCTGATTGGCCTCGTCCTTGTCGTTGAGGATGCGAATGCCCCCCTGTCCGCCGTGCTGCCTGGGGAGCATCGCCAGGAGACGTGGAAGCTGCTCGATGCGCTCCACTGCGGCAGTGATCTCGTCGAGGCCTCGTGCCACCTGTTCGCGCCAGACGTGTTGCGGGTCGTGGAGGAACCACTTGCCCTCGTAGGGGTCCCTCACCACCAGTCCGAGGGCCCGAAGCTCCGACAGCTCCGCCCCGTGCTCCACCTCGTCGATCAAGGCGTTCGGTTCGCGCTCCATCCGTGCACACAGTTCGAGGGCTCGCGCGGACAGCATGAAGCCGCCCGTTTTCCTGCGACCTATGTCGGGTGTGCCCATCTTTGCTCTCTGCCTCTTTCGGAAGTGCCGGATCCGGGTACTCTCGTTGCTTGATCCTGAATATAGGCATCGTTCAGCCTTCAGAGAGTGACTCCCGGCGTACACGAGACCCGCGAGGCGAGTCGGAGGCAGAGGTCCATCGCCTCCACTCTTCGTCGCTGCTGTACGGGAGCTGTGCTGCGGGGCGCCGGGGGCGACAGCCCAGAAGGAGACATATGAGGGGCATACAGAAGGCCCTCGCAGCAGTGGGGTTCGCAGCCGCAGCAGTGTCGGTCTGTCTGTGGGGAGCGGCTGGGGCCGCGAAGTCGGGTGACCCCACCTGGGACAGCAAGCCTCACACCGTCGCTTCTCAGACCGCGAAGCTGACCGACGCTGGACTTCCGCGCGACCCAACCTGGGACTAAGACACCAGCGGACAAGGTCCGCGCCACCGTTCGGCTGGGGCATGGAACGGACTACCAACGGGGGGAAATCGTGATCATTTCAGGAAGCACTGCTGGGCAACGGGCCCGTAGTGCCGGGGGGGCAGGAAACCTGGCATCACCGCACGAGGAGCGGTGGGACGGTCGACGGCCGCGAGGCGATCACGCTCTGCGCGGCCGTCGACGCATCACGGTGCGGAGACGGGCTGCGATGAGTCATGTCTGATACATCGAGGAGCAATCCTGCGGCCGGCGGTGAAGCGCACCAGCGCAGTCAGCGGGGCCGCCGCACGTCACGATCGCCGCTGTGGGCCTCGGTCAGAGAGCAATCGGCGATCCTCTTCGCCACTTGGTCGACCACCCGGCTCATACGCCGCGATCTCGGCCTCTCGGGCGTGCGGAGCATGCAGGGGCTCGTCGACATCATCGCCACGCGACGCGGCAGGCCCATCACCCTCACTGAAGCACCCCTTCCGCCGGAGGTGTCCGGGTTCTGCGCGCGGGGCCGGGAACGCGACTTCATCGTGGTCGACGCCAACGCAAGCGAGCTGACACGCCTCCACGCCAGCCTCCACGAACTCTGCCACCTGTGGGAGGAGCATCCGTCGGACGACAGCGCCCAGCAGCCCATGACCGAGGACACCGTCCGCCAGCTCCTGCCAGGGCTCAAGGCCGGCCCCGTCCTGCAGGTCCTGACTCGCTCGCACTACGACAGCGCTCACGAGCGGAGAGCAGAGGCCTTCGCCACCGTAATGCTCCAGCGACACCTTCAGCTGCGGCGCGATCAGAACAACACCGGGTTCCTCACCTCGGCCCTCGCTCACAGGAGGTCCGGTGTCTGAGAGCGCCTCGACCGTCGTCTACCTGATCATCGCGGTGATCACCTTTGCCATAGCCGGCTGGAAGTTCCTGGCGCTCCTGCGTGACCCCACGCCCACCCTGACCCTGATCGCATCGACGTTCCTGTGCTCCGGAGCGGTCTACGTCCTGGCGGCTCCCGCCGTGTATCGAGCCCTTGGCGAAGCGCTCGGCCAGCCCAGCGTCGCGACCCTGCCGGTGTACGTCGGCATCCTGTTCTGCTTCGCCCACCTTCACCTGCTCACGCTGCTGTGGAATCCGCAGCTGCAGCGGTCGCCGACCGCGCTTCGCCGACGGCTCACCGCTTGGGCCGTGGCCTACACCGCGGCCGCCGTCCTGATGGTCGCACTGTTCTGCTCAGCCGACCTTTCCAGGCCGGCGGACCCCCTCCAGTTCAACACCGTCTACGCACAAGATCCCGTGGTCCTGCTGTTCCTGGCAGTGTTCCTGGCCACTTTGACCAGCAGCACGCTGAGCACCTTCCGGCAGAGCCGCAGGATGTCGCTCGAGGACTCCCGGCTGCAGCACGCCGTTCGCTCCTTCGGGATCGCGATGCTCTTCGTGTTCGGCTACGTCGTGTGCTGGGTGCCGGCGATCGCACTGGCAGCCTTCGGCAACCACGCCCTGGACGGCGTCGGCGTGTTCGGATCGTCCTTCGGTGCGACCGGCGCCCTGATCGCCAGCTACGGCCTGTCTGGTGCGGCAGTCAGCTCGTGGCTGCGCGAACGTCGCGACATCAGGGCGCTGCAGCCCCTGTGGGACCTCGTCGTCGAGCAGGTCGATCAGGACCTCGCCTTCAGCGCGAACAGCGCCCGAAGCAACCGCCTGGCAGCGAACGTCAGCTTCAACCTGCACCGGCGGGTGATCGAGATCCTCGACGGAATGCGAGCCCTGCGCCCGTGGGTCTCGGCAGGTCCGGCGCAAGCCGTGTACTCCTTGCAGAAGCGCAGCGACGCTCTGCAGCGCCCGTCTGTGGACGAACTGGAGGCGATCGCCACCGCGGCAGCCCTTCGCGATGCGGTCGAACGCCTGCAGCACACGCGGCGGGAGACCGCGCCCGGCAGCCGTTTCGCCCCCCAGCCCGACGGCCCGCCCTTCCCCCTCCCCGGCGAGGGCACGCGTGCCGCAGACGAGCGCGAGCGCCTGCTGCGCGTGGCCCAGGCTCTCACTCACCCTCTGGTCGCCGAAGCCTTGAGCAAGACGGCAGGGAACCGCACCGAAGTGCTGCCCGACGGACAATAGAAACCCGAGCCCACCCGTTGCCGATCACGGCGGTGTCGTGAACCGACGACCCCAACAGCCTCCCCCCGGGTGGAGCGGCAAGATAGGGTCCCAGTGTCGCCCAGCCGTTCGAAGCACGACACCGGAGCAGCTCGGATCCGAGGCAACCCGTCGTCAGTCAAATGGAGTTCGTGTGCGTCGAGCCATAGTCCTGGGCGGCAGCTTTGCCGGATTGCTCGCTGCGCGCGTCTTGAGCGACCACGCCGACGAAGTAGTCGTGCTTGAGCCCGACGACCTCGCCACAGACGGCACCGGCCCCGGCGCGCCCCAAAGGCAGCAGCTCCATGCGCTGCTGTCCATGGGGCACACGCTGCTCGAAGGCTGGTTTCCCGGCATCACCGCGCAGCTCGTAGACGGCGGCGCCCACGTGGGCACCGGCTCCGCCGTCCAGTTCTTCGTGGACGGCATCCGAAAGGCCGGCGTCTTCGACAGCCAGATGGTCGGCGCGACGCGCCCGTTCCTCGAACAACACGTCCGACAGCGCGTCTCAGCCCTGCCCAACGTGACCATCCGGCAGGGACGAGCAAGCGGCCTCGTCTTCAGCGGCAGCCGCGTCTGCGGCGTCCGCTTCTCACCCGCGGGCGACGGCACCGCCTCGTCCACCACCGACGGCCAACTGGACGCCGACCTCGTCGTCGACGCCATGGGACGCTCCAGCCGGCTGAACGCGTGGCTGCTCCGCAGCGGCTGGGATCAGGCTCCGCTCGACCGCATGAGGGTCGACCTGGGCTATGCCACGGCCTTCTTCCGTCGCGGTGACGAACTCTCCGACACCGTCATCGCTCACTCGACTCCGGGCCCAGCAAGCGACTACCAGCCTGCCCTCAGCGAACCCGGGGCGCTGGCAGCTGTAGAGGGAAACCGCTGGACGGTCGTACTGGCCGGCTACACCGACTACCGCCCCGGGCGCGATCCAGAACAGTTTCGAACGCGGATGCGTTGTTGCATCGCCCCCCTGCGGAAGATCGCAGACCAGTGCGCCATGGACGGGGACGTCGAAACCTTCCACTTCCAGGAGAGCCGACGACGTGACTTCACCCAGCTCGCACGATTCCCCGGCGGTCTAGTGGCAGTCGGCGACTCCGTCGCCTCAGTGAATCCGATCTACGGCCAGGGCCTGACACTGGCCGCACTCCAAGCTTCCTGTCTCGTCGCCCACCTGCGCACCGGAGCGTCCCCGCACGAGGCAGCCTGGGGATACTTCCGCCGGGCCAGCGTGGTCGTCGACGCCGCGTGGCAGCTGTCCACCACTGCCGACCTCGCCCAGCCCCACGTGAGAGGACCCTATCCCCGCGGGTACCGGCTCATCCGCTGGGCCGGCGACGCGATCACCGCCGCCTCGGTCATCGACCCGGTCGTCAACAAGTGGTACATGGACGTCGTCCACATGCGCGCGCACCCCAAAACGCTCACGCGGCCGCGCGTACTTCTCAGAGCGGCACGCGTCCTGTCAGCCCGCTAACGGCCCCAGCCCACGACACTGCACCCGCCTCGGGACTCAGAGGAGGTAGCACCCCATGCCCAGGTGGTCACGCACTCTCAACCTGGCATCGATCACAGACGCGTCGCTGCGCCGCGACTACAGCGAGATGCGCCGCCTCGTGGCGCGCTTCGCCCACGCCGAGTACGCAGCGGCCCGTCTTCTGCTGCCCGCGTATCTCGTCCCGGACGTCATCGCCGCAGTCGCATTCATGCACGCCAGCGATGACCGCATCGACCAAGGCCCCCTCGATCAGCGCCTCGCGGCGCTCGCCGACTGGGACATGCAGGTGCGGTCAGCGCTGGACGGCGGCCCGACCGACCAGCCAGTTCTCCGCACCCTGATCCACACCATCAGCAGGCGCCCGCAGCTACGCAGGCACGTCGAGGACTTCCTCGCCGGCGCCCCCTCGGAGGTGCAGTGGGAAGGCTTCGCCACCGAGGCCGACTTTCAGGACTACGTCGACGCCTACTCGCATCCCGCCTTCATGCTCATCGCCTGCCTGCTCGCGCCCCCACCCCCGGCGGACTCCTACTCGGCGAGCTGCCGAACCTTCATCGAGGCCAGCCAACGCCTCGACTTCCTGCAGGACATCGCCGAGGACCTGCACAACGGGCGCCTCGGCATCCCGCACGACGCACTCGCCCAGCACGGCGTGACACCAGACCAGCTGCGCACGGGCCACGCCTCCGACCGCCTCAGCGAACTCGTAGATCAGCAGACTGCGCAGATCCGCACAGGACTGGCTGCCTCGCACCGGCTCGCGGATCTGGCAGAACCGCATGGCCAGCACCTCCTCCGCGCTCTCGTCGCACTCCAGGAACTACGCCTGCGCACGGTGCAGCGAAAGGGGCCAGCACTGCTTCGCAGGTCCCCAGGGACTCCCGCCGCTGCAGCCCTCCGCGTTCTAGCCCGGGAGTACCAAGCAGCCCGCCGCCAGAACAGCGCAGCCTGACACGCCGCGAGGAACGCAGAGCTCCACCATCCGGGCCCGGGCAGGTCGCGGGGCGTGCAGCATGTCGACATTGAGGCGCAGATAGGTGGTGACGACGTCGTGGATGTGCGGGGCGGGAATGGGCATGCTGCGCTCCTTCGTCACCTTCCCGCACGACCACGGCTGACGGCCGAGCGGTGGCACGGGATCCTCGGCCAAGGGCTCGGCGCTCCGAGCTGGTGCGGAACACGATCCGCGACCTCCACCCTCATGGGCGCCCGGCACTCGGTGCCGAAGGTGCTGACGTTAGCTGCCGGTCCGCCTCCTCGTGGTCTGCCACCCCGGAATCCGACCCGGCCGCCGTGCCGATCCGGGCAGATCAAGCCATCTCTCGATCCGCCCAACTACGGGAGTGAGTCGCCCGGTTCGAGAATCCTTTCTTCGTGCTCCGCCCCACGCCATCCGGCCGGATCGAGGACCTCCGCACGCCCCCGGGAGAGCCGCTCGGATTGTCCGGATCCTGGCATCGCACCCGCCTCGTTGTCAGTGGCGTGCCCGAGGGTTCCGTCGCGGCCCCCATTCACGCTTCACCAAGGAGACCGGTGCTCTCGACGCCTTCGCGCAATCCCCCACCCGGGTTACGCCTTCGAGACTGCCCCCTTGACGAGTGAATCGAACGAGCTGGGGCACCGACCGCGCTTGCCCCAGCCGCCGCATCTCGAACCTGCGCTCGACACGTCGCCCGGCCTGACCCGTATCAGCCGTGTGATCAGCGACGTTGTCCGTGTGCTCTACCCGATCCCTACCGAGGAGAACTCCGTGAATCCCGTACGCCTTCTTCCCGCCACCTTTCCCGCGTTCGAAATTCCTCCCGCGCAGCCCGTCAAGGCCGCGCCGCTCCAGCGCTCTGCCGAGGCGCGGCGTGCCCCGTTCGCATCCGCATCACGACCGTCACCGATGTGGGGGGGCATGAGCGAGGCGAAAGCCCTTCCACCGGGCGTACGCGACTGGGCCGAGCGACGGATCGGAGCCGTCGCCGCAGTCCGGGACGCCTCGCATCCGCGGGAGAACTCCCGGATCTGGGAGCTTGCCCGGCACGACGGCCGCCGGTTCTACCTGAAGATTTCCCCCAAAGCGCGGATGTACGAGAGGGAGACGTTCGCCCTGCGGCACGCGGCACCCGCGATGGGAGCCGGCGGTGCGCCTCAGCTGCGGGCCTCCAACGCCGAGCACCTGGTGCTGCTGGTGACCGCTGTGCCCGGCCGTCCGGTGAAACCCTCCCGCTCACCGACTCCGAGGAGTACGAGGCCCACCGCCAAGGCGGTCTACTCCTGGCCCGACTGCACCCAGCCGGCGAACTGACCGGCCGCTGGCGCGTCCAGGCCGAAGGGGCGCTGCGCGCTGCAGAACAGCACGCCGAGCACCACCTGGCGGAGGCCGGGGACCGGCTGTCCCCGGCGGAGCACACGCGACCGGTCCTGGCGCCGAAGTCCCCGGCGACCTGACCGGCCTGCGGGTCCTAGACCTGTGCTCCGGCTTGGGCAAGCACGCCAACCACTTGAGGCGGCGTACGGAGGCGTCGGAGTTGATGCACACGATCTGCACATCGCCCAAGCGGCGGACCTGGTCCAGCAGGGAGAGGTGCCCGACGTGCAGGAGGTCGAAGCAGCGCCGACGCCTTGCCCGGCCTTGCCGCCATGATCCACTGCATCGTCCCCCTCCTCCCGGCCGCGATGCGCCACGAGCCGGAGGAGGAATCCACACGATGACCATCTTCACCCGGTCGCCGGTAGCCCTCGTGCCGCCCCCGGACCGGAATCTGCCCCCGCAGGCCAGCAGAGTGGAAGCCGGACGAAGGTACAGCAGCGGCGGCACTACTGAACTTGATTGGGTGATGTCGGAGCCGTTCGCCTGACGACGGCCAGTCCGCTCCAGTAGCCCTGGACCGTGAGATACGCACAGGGCGGCGGGTTGACCGACGCCGGGAGGGCCGCGAGGGAGCGGGTCCGGCTGCAGGCCGTGGAACGCTTCGAGGACGGGCAGAAGAACGGGGAGATCGCTGCCGCGTTGCGGGTCAGCGAGCGGTCCGTGGAGCGGTGGCGGCACCAGTGGCGCGAGCGCGGTGAGGCCGGGGTCCTGTCGAAGGGATCGCCTGGGCGGCCGAGGCTCAGTGAAGCGCAGATCGCCATGCTGGAGCAGGAGTTGGAGCGTGGACCGCTGGTCCACGGCTGGGCTGACCAGCGGTGGACGCTGGCTCGGATCAAGACGCTGATCGGCCGGCTGTTCCACGTCAGCTACACGGTGGAGGGCACTTGGCAGCTGCTGAAGCGGCACGGCTGGTCGTGGCAGCAGCCCGCCCGGCGGGCGGTCGAACGCGACGACCAGGCGGTTGAGGTCTGGAAGAAGGAGACCTGGCCGCTGGTAAGAGCACCGCGGCGGCGTGCAACGGCTGGATCGTCTTCGAGGACGAAGCCGGACAGTCGACGACGCCGCCGCGAGCGAGAAGCTGGGGACGCAAGGGCTGCACGCCGGTGGTCCGGGTCCGTGGCCGGGGCTCAGGCCGGGTGTCGATGGCCGGGCTGACCTGCTACAAGCCGGGGAAGCGGTCCCGGATGTTCTACTCGGTCCGCGAGTACCGGGGCCGCAAGGGCGAGCCGAAGGGCATCGGCTGGCGAGACCTGCGCGACCTGCTGGTCAGGGCACACATCCAGCTCGGCGGCCCGATCGTGCTCGTGTGGGACAACCTGCGCATGCACCTGGCCGAACCGATGCGCGAGTTCATCGCCGACCACGCGGACTGGCTCACCGTCTTCCAGCTTCCGAGTTACTCACCGGACTTGAACCCGCAAGAGGGCATCTGGTCGCTGGTCAAGCGCGACATCGGCAACCTCGCCGCAGCCGACCTCGGCCAGATCACCCGCGCTGTCAAGCGCAGGCTCAAGCAGATCCAGTACCGCCCAGACCTGGTCGACGGGTGCCTCACCGGCACCAGACTGATCACGGATGGCTGACCGACATTGAGCGGCCATCGGCGGGTAATGATGTGCGGGTGATCATTGCCCGCCGAGAGTGTATCGACTCAGCCGATTTCAACATTCCAGCCCATGATGACGGTGAGGGAGGATGCCACCACCAGGACTCCGATGAGAGCGACGGTCACTCGGCGAACCCTGCCAATGGCGTCTTCTGTCGAACCGGTGTCCCCGAGGTACCGCCGCGCGGAACCGAGCAGGCATACGCCCATGGCGATGAACCAAGGCTCATAGAACAATATGTTCCACAGGTTCATCGAGGTCACATTCAGGGTTACCCAGTCATCCGGGTAATCGATCTCGATGGCGCCGCACAGTTCGAGCAGATGTGTGAAGGCTCCAGCGACGCCGTGCGTCACGCTGAAGACTCCGCCCAGCAGTACCGGGCTCAGACATGCGGCCAGCATGAGGGGCTTGGGTATCTGTTTCCCGGGGAGGACCGGTGACTTATGGGGAATCGTCCGCACGCGCGGTTGGGTGAGGAAGAGGCAGGCCACTCCGCCAAGCAGGATGATCAGCCCGGCCACGTAGTTGGCCATGTACCAGGAGGGGAGGCTCTCTGGCGTGGAGGTCCCCGGCACTCCGATCGTGCCGCCCGCTCCCTGATAGAAGCGCACGAATACGGCGTATCCCACGGCAAGGCCGAAGCCCCAGTAGCCGGCCCGTGAGCCCCGGACGCCCGGCTGCCCGCCTTGGACGGATTCTGTCGTCTCGCTCACCGCTGACTCCTCGATTAAAGGGCTGTTGACGGCATCTGACTGGGTTTCGGCAGCCGATGGCGCCCGCAATAGCTGCCCGCCTGACGGTAAGCGGGGGCTGATGTGCAACATGCTGGATTCGGTGCGTCGACGCATGTCGTTACTCTGCCGAGGAACAAGGGGGCCGCGCATCCACCCAGGGGCGCAAGGTGTTCCTCCCCCATCCGGGGGAGACATGGAACCACCAAGACCCCAGCCCACCCCAGTGACACCTACCGACTCGGCCAGCCCTCTCGGGCTCGGTCAAGCCGCCGCCCTGCGCGCATCTCACAGCCACAAGGCAAGACCCACACACCGTCAGGCGAACGGCCCGACATCACCCAATCAAGTTCAGTAGCGTGCCTTTCCTGTCGGAGTTATGCGACGGCGTGCAGCAGATCAGGCACACCTTCCGCCGTCCGGTATGGAGTGAAGGCGGGAGCCAGATCGCGGACGAGCTGAACGCACCGCGGGGCTCCGATCCGTTCGGCCAGGTGGAACGCTTCGAGAGCATCGGCAGCTGCGGCTTCGGGGTCGCGGCGGCTGAGGTGACCCTGCGCCCGGTATGCGAGGAAGATGCCGCGGGTCTTGTCTCGACTGGTCGGCAGGAGAGCTTGGCCTTCGGCGATGAGGCTGTGTGCCTGTGTGGTGTCGCCGAGGTCGAGCAGGCAGCGGCCCGAGTCGACCGCGAGGTCGGCGTGCGACATCCACGAACACCAGGCAGGGATGTCGCCTGCGTCCCCGTCACCGAGCAGGCGTTCTGCCGTGTTCAGGGAGTGCAGGGTGGCGCGGCGTTCGCCAAGCGCGGCTTGGGCGCGTGCCAGGCGCAGGTGCAGCAGCGAGTTGGCTGCGGGGTGGGTGGTGCGGCGGAGGGCCTTGGTGAGGATGCCGGCGGCGGTGGTGGGGTCGTTCCGCCAGGAGGCCTGGTAGGCGAGGTCGCTGAGGAGTGCCGCGCCCATGTCCCGGTCGTTGCCGGCGTGGGCGTTGTGCAGTCCGGCGATCCAGTACCGGCTGGCGGCGCCGTGCTGGCCGTGGTCGAAGCGGATCCAGGCGACCGTCTGGGCGAGGCTGGCGGCGAGCTTGTGCAGGCGCGCTCCCAGGGGGCGGGAGTAGCGCTGCTCGTCGATCAGGTCAGTAACGCGGGCAAGATGAGCGTCGTAGAGGGGCGCGATGTGCTGGCGCTGTTCGGTGGCCAGTGCGTTGAGGCGAGCGCTGGTCTCCTCCAGAAAGGCTACGACGTCCTCGCCCACCGCGGCGCCCAGGCGCGAGGAGCCGGCCGCGAAAGCCGCGGGCTGGGTTCCGGCCCAGCTTCCGGCCAGGATGACGAGCGCGGATCCGGGGATCGCGCTGAGGAGGGTTCGGCGGTCCACGGTGTGCAGGGCCTCTCGCAGAGCGGGCACGATGTTGGCGGGACCGAGCGGCACGACACCCTGGTCGACGCGAGGAAGCCAGGCAGGCCAGGCGGCATGGTCAACGTCACCGGCCGGGATGCCCAGGACCTCCGCGATGTAGGTCTGGGAGACGGCGTCGGGCCGTACTCCATTGACCTCCCACTTGCGCACCCGGGCCTTGTCGACGCCGGAGCGAAGCCCGCGACGGCGAGCAGCGCCGTGCATCGCCTCGGCGAACTCCACACGGTTGAACCCGCGCGCGATGCGGACCGCCGCCAGCGGGTGGGGTGTGCGCTCATCCTCGTCCACGACGAAATCCAATCAGACAGGCACGGCCTGAGCGTACCGCCGCAGGCGACGAGACTCCCGCGAGACTCCCCTCAACCCCTGTGGCAGCACGCACAGTTGGCCGACACTCGATCACCCCAGCGATCCTTCGGTCGCTGCGGCGCATCACCCCGGCTCCGTCTGCACGGTGCCCCTGTGCGCACCCGGCTGCGTCCTTCGACGCCGAGCAGGTGCTTCGCGAAAGGACTTCATCAGTGATCAAGCAACCCTTGACGATGGACGAAGTCGTCAGCGGCGCGGCCGACCGCTATGCCGCTCTCGGATTCCAGACCCGCCCCGACCTCGGGCAGCACTTCCTGCGGACCCCGGATGCCGCGCACGCCCTGCTGGAGCGGGCCGGCATCCCGGCCGGAGCGGACGTGCTCCAGGTCGGTGCGGGGCTGGGCACGCTCTCCCGGGCGATCGCGGCCGCCGGACACCGCATATGGGCGGCGGAGAAGGACGAGCGGCTGCGGGAGCACTTGACCGAGCAGCTCGCTCCGTTCGGGGCCCGGACCCGCGTCACCGTCGACGACGTACGCCGCGTCGACCTGGTCGGCCAGGAGCCCTTCCTCCACACGGCCGCCGGAGAAGGCGTGGAAGGCGCTGCCGGAGAAGAAGTCACCGGCGTCAGCACCGCCGAGGGACAGAGGCCCACATGAGCCCGAACGGTACCTATTGGATGAACTACGCCATTGGCGTCGCACAAAGGGCGCCGCGATCAGGTCGGCGGGTCGGCGTTGCGCTCGTTTCTGAACACAACGAGTTGATTTGTTCCGCCTTCGAGGGCGAAGTACGCGGCGCATCCTGGTATCGCATTCTGCGGCGCAGGATGCAAGAACTTGGAACTTCCAGCGCACACAGCGTATATCTGACGATCAACACCCTGTCAGCGGCCTCGTCGTTTGAGCTCGCCGAGCTCTTGAAGGACGTGCGGATCGACAGGGTCTATGTCGGTCTGCCAGACCCCGCGCTGACGAGGTACCTCGATGACGATCCCGTCACTGCACGAGGTCATGTACACCGCTTCCCCGACGATTTGCAGCGCGAGATCCTCGAGCAGAACCGACACCTCTATGCAGTGAGCGAGCAGAGTATCGAGTGCAACCCCCACTACTCCACACATCGCATTAGTGAGGCCGTCTCCACCGGGCTGAGGTCGAGGGGGTTCGCGCTTTCCAGGAGTGATGTCAATGCGAACAGGGGGAGGTTTGCGCTTGCTTCTCTCATCTGCAAGAGGTATGGGATCGAGCACAAAGAGGCTGATCGCGCCGTAGGCGACGCACTGTCCGAAGCGTTTGACGCGAAGTACGGCACCTATGACTACGCGTACGACGCTCGTGCCGCCGACTCGAGGTGGGCCGACGACTTCATGTCGGTTTACAGGAGGTCGTCCACACGGCTTCTACCTGCCGTCAACATCCTCAACGTCGGCGTCGGAGCCGGTCACGAAGCAGCAGCTTTGTTCTCAGATTGCCCGCAGATCACCTTCGTTGATATCGCGGAAGGTGGCCTTTCGAATATAGGCGGACGCATTCCGTTGTCGAGGACTGTCGTCTCCGGCGCTGAAGACCTGTCTGCCCTGCCGGAGGACAGTTTCGATCTGTATGTGTCATTGAGGACGTACAACTCGTCGTTCTTCGACACGTCCGCAGCGGCCGCAGAGGCGCACAGAGTACTGAAGCCCGGTGCGGTGATTGTCGTCTCCGTGGCCAACGGATTTCTGTACACTCAGCGGGGCTGCGTCGTGCCAGGTCTGATCATCCCCGGCACTGACTTCGTCGACCTCTATCGCGGGATGGACACAGCCAATCTGATTGGCGCGGAGCTCGACTGTGCCGGATTCAAGGATATTCGAATGTTCCCAACGAGTACCGAGATTTACCTGTCGGCCGTCACCGCCTAACGTTTCCACCGGCCCTCCGGCCAGCCACGTTCACGACGTCCCAACAGTTCCGCAGGAAGGCTGAATCGCAGACGGCCGGGAGCGACGGGACTGTCCAGAGGGGTCGGCGCGAAGAAAGGACTTCTGCCATGACCGGGCGAACGACTGTTGCCCATCGGATCCTGCAGTTCAACGAGGAACTCGTGGAAACGACGCTTGAACTGCCTCCCGGATTCACGGTCATCAACCCGTTCAACGGCCCCCAGAAGGAGCGTGTCCGCGAGGTCACGACGGCGTTCTACCACAAGTACTACGACGACGATAAGCCGCGCCGTCTAGTACTGGGGAGCTCGCCCGCCCGACGCGGCACGGCCGTGACCGGGGTCCCGTTCGAAGATGCCAAGCTCCTCGAAAGCGAAACAGGAGTCGATGTCGACGGCTATGCGGTGAGCCAGCCTTCCGCCGGGTTTCTGCACGACGTCATCAGGCGCTACGGAGGCCGCGACAAGTTCTATGCCGACTTCGTCATGAGTTTTGTGTGTCCCCTTGGCCTGGTGAGAACGGGCCCCAAGGGAAGAGAGGTCAACTGCAACTATTACGAGAACAAGAAGCTGCTGGAGCTCCTGCGCTCTTTCCTCGTGGACACCCTGGAACGACAGCTGGCATTCGGAACTGACACCTCGGTGTGCTACTGCATTGGCAGTGGCGAGAACTTCAGGTTCCTCTCGAAGGTAAACGAGGGCCAGCGCTTCTTCCAAAGGATCGTGCCCTTGGAGCACCCGCGTTTCATCACTCAATACAACCGGGACAGGGAGGAGGAATTCGCCGAAAAGTACCTCAGCGCTCTGCGCGGAGAAGGCGATTAGTCGTGGCGTCCTCCGGACCGCTTCCTCTCAGTTGATTCGACGAAGGCCGTAGGCTCCCAACGCGCTGGAACGAGAAGAAAGAGAACAGTACATTGGCGACAGAAGGCAGGTTCCTGGTCCACTTCGACTCGGAACGCGTGAGCGTTTTCCGCTTCCAGGGCGGCAAGTTGAAACTGCTTAAAAGGGGGCGGCTCGCGTTCGGAGACAGCCGCGCCCACGAGGTGCTGGCAGGCAGAGTCGGCGATTTCTGCGCCGGACTCACGGAGTTCAACGAGGTCGTCGACAACAAGACAACGCGCCTGTACGCCACCGGGGCCTTTCAGCGGCTCCCGCAGCCGGAAGCGGCCGCACTGGTCAACAGCCTCTATGTCGACACCGGCCTCTATTTCAACATCGTCGGGCCTGAGCTGGAGCGGTTCTACCTGGAAACGGGCATGTCCGCGTGCGGATCGAACGGCATGATGGAAGGCCTGATCCGGCGGGAGTTCCGGAATGCTGTCGTCTGCGGCAGCTTCCAGCAATCTCTGGGGTACATCGAGGACACCATCGCCTGTCTGCGCGAGAGCGGCACCGTAGTGCTGAGCCCGCGGAGCACAAAGATCAAGCCGGAAACCGCGGGCACCGACTTCATCCTCTTCGACTACCAGGACTTGTTGAAGAACGAACGCGACACGTGGCGGCACAAGTACGTGCACATGGACGCGTTCCGGCAGGCCGACGCTGTTGTCGTATGCAACCCCGGCGGTCTCGTCGGAAACGGCACCATCTTCGAGCTCGGCTTCATGTCCGCGCTTTCCAAGAGGGTCGTCTTCACGGAGGAGCCCCTGGGCGTTTCTGTCCTGTTCCCCTGTGAGGTCGGCCTGGAATCCTGAGCACACCCGCCGAGGGCCTCAGCATCCCACCCCGTTCTTGCATCCCCGACCGGAACGAAGCGGCGTTTCAGCAAACGACACAGGGCCGGGACAGGTCTCCGGCTCATCCTCGCTCTCGTCCACCCAGATCTCACTTCTCGGCTACGAAGATACGGAAAGGACCGTCACAGGTGCGCGATGCAGAACCCATCGACATAGTGCGCGACAGGCTGCGAGAGATCGTGGCCTCTGTCCTCGAAGTGGATAAGGAAGACATCGAGTCCGGTGCCCTGTTCTACGAGGAGCTCGGCATCAGCTCCTTGGAAAAGGTTGCGATCGCGGCCGCGATCGAGCGCGAGTACGGATCCCTGTCCGCTGAAGAAGCGGCAGCCCTCACCAGCCTCGACGCCGCGGTGTCCGTGCTCGGCGAGCGGGCGACGAGCCCCCAGGGTGTCGACCTCATCGACCGTCTGGTGGCGGGTCATGTCTCCGCCGGCCGGGGCGAAAGGACCAGCTACCTCGACCCCCAGGCCGGGGAGATCACATACGCCGACCTTCTGGAGGCAGCACGCGGGTACGCGGGGGCCCTCAGAGCGGCAGGCGTGCCCGAGGGCGCCCGCGGCCTCCTGGTCGCCGACGATTCCGTGGCGACCGTGGTCGCCGTCCTCGGCCTGTGGTGGCACGGCTGTGTCCCCGTGGTGATCAGCCCGGTGCTCACGGACGACGAAGTCCGCTACATCGCCCCAGACTGCGCCGCCGCGATGGTGCACCTCGACGCACCTCCCAGGCGGCAACGTGCCCTGGAGGAACTGTTCGCGACGACAATCCGGTTCGCCGGCGCTGACGTCCGCGCTGCCCTGGCGACGGCCGAGCCCGGCCCCGCACTCCGCCCGCAGGAGGCCGGGGCCCCGGCCGCGTGGAGCGCGGGGCGTGAGGCGCTCGTGCAGTACACCTCCGGAAGCACCGGCATGCCCAAGGGGGTGCGGCACTCGGCGGGTGCGATCGCGGCCATGGCCGACGGCATCGGCACGGTCCTGGCGCTCACTCCCGAGGACACCGTGCTGTCCAGCGCCCGGATGTCCTTCGGTTACGGCTTCGGCAGCTCCGTCCTGTGCCCTCTGGCGGCCGGCTCCCGCGTCGCGCTCATCAGCGGCACGGTCGACGTTCACTCGCTCACCGCCGCGATGCAGCGCCACCGGCCCACCGTGCTGTTCTCCGTCCCCCGGCTGTACGCGGCGCTGCTGAACGCTTCCGGGACGGCGCTCGCCTCCGACTGCGTCGACTCCGTGCGGCTGTGCGTGGCGGCGGGCGAGAACCTGCCGGCCCCGCTCAGCGAGCGGATCCACACCGCCTTCCAGGCCCAACTGCTCAACGGCCTCGGGGCCACCGAGGTGCTCTACATCGTCGTCGGCACGCCGCCTGGGAAAGAGCGTCCGGGAACCTTCGGGGTCCAGGTGCCCGGGATCACCGCGACCGTCCGCGCCGGGGACGGCACGCCCGTCGCCGACGGCCAGGAAGGCCGACTGCACATCGCCGGCCCGACCGTCGCCCTTGGCTACATCGGCCGGCCGGAGGCCGCAGCGGTCGCCTTCGCCGACGGCGGCGCCTACACCGGCGACGTCGTGCGCCGCGCACCGGACGGCACGTTCACCCATCTCTGCCGCGCCGACGACCTGCTCAACCTGGGCGGCTACAAGGTCGTGCCGAGCGAGATCGAGAGCGTCGTCCGCGATGCCGAAGGCGTCCAGGACTGCGTGGTGGTCGGCGGCCGCGACGCCGACGGCCTGGAGCAGGCAGTGGCCTATCTGGTGGCCCGGCCGGGATTCGACACGGCCGTGGTGCGGCGCACGGTGACCGCCACGATCCGTGGCGGCCTCGCCGCCCACAAGCGGCCCGCCCGTCTGGAGTTCCTCGACAAGCTCCCGACCACGTCGACCGGCAAGCTGGCCGCCTTCGAGCTCAGGAAGGCGGCTGCACAACCGTGACCTGGGACATCACGGGCATGGCCGCCGTCGCCAACATCGGTGCCAGCCCCCGCGAGATATTCGCCGCGCTGTGCGCGGGCCAGGAGAGCCGCAAGCCCCTGAAGGCGTTTGACCCCGACAAGTACAGGGCGGCCTACGCCTACGAGATCGACGACCGACCCAAAGGCGGCGACATACCGCGCCGCGCCACCCGCTGGCTCACCACCGTCGTCCGCCAGGCAGTCGCCGACGCGGGCCTAAGCGACGACCTGTCACAGACACCCGTGCTGGTCGGGACCACCATGCGCGAGCAGCGCAGCCTCGAACTGTGGTGGCGTGACCACGCCGAAGTCGCCCTCGAAGACCTGCACTTCGGCACCGCCCTGAAGGAGACCTTCGGCGCGTCCACCACGTACACCATCGCCAACGCCTGCTCAGCCACGCTGTACGCGCTCGCCATGGCCACCGACATGATCGACCTCGGCATGGCCGACACGGTCGTCGTCGCCGGCACCGACGCCGCAACCGAGAGCGGCTTCGGCACGCTCGACCGGGTGCAGAACGACATCCCCGACGCGCTCCGCCCCTTCGACGCCACGCACAAGGGCATGCTGATGGGGGAGGGCGCGGCCGCCGTCGTCGTCCAGCGCACAGGCACCAGTAACGGGCCCGTGCACGCCCGGGTGCGCGGTGTGTCCATGAACTGCGACGCCCACCACGCCACCGCGCCCGACCCCGACGGCATCACCCGCGCGGTTCAGGACGCCTACAGCAGTGCAGGGGTGCGGGCGCAGGACATCGACCTGGTGATGCTGCACGGCAGCGGCACCCCCCGCAACGACACGACGGAGGCGAGCGTCCTGCGCCGCATCTTCCAGGGTGCCGGAGCCGGTCCGCGGATGACCGCCATCAAGGCGATGACCGGCCACACCCTGGGCGGTTCGGGACTCCTCAGCCTCGTGATGGCGGTGCTCGCCATGAAGGAGGGGACGGTACCCCCGGTCCTGGGACTCGCCGACCCGATCCCCGAGACCGCAGGACTGGGCCTGGTGCAAGGCTCCCCCGCAGCCGGCGACCTGTCCATCGCTCAGATCGATGCGTTCGGCTTCGGCGGGATCAACGCCGTCGCGATCGTGGAGGCAGCCCGATGAGCGCGACGAACACCGCACACAGGAAGAACCCGAACACCCGCGAGGTCGTCGTCACGGGCATCGGACTGGCGCTCCCAGGTGTCGCGACGTACGGCGACCTCCTCGGCCCCCTGCCGGGCGAAGTCGGCTTCGACCCGGCAACCGGACTCATCGGACGCAAGCTGCGCCACAAGGACCGTGCGTCCCGGCTCGCCCTGCGGGCCGCTGAGTTCGCCCTCCACGACGCCGGTCTGACCGACGCCGACGCCACGTTCACGGGCGCGGCTGACTCGACCGCCGTCGTGGTCAGCACCAACCTGGGCAACGCGGACAGCGTCTGCGGAGCCACGGACACGATCGCCAGAGCAGGCGTCATGGGACTCAGCCCCCTGGGCCTGCCCCAGACCTCAAGCAACGTCATCGCCGGCTGGGTTGCCATCCGCTACAGGCTGTGCGGCCCCAACCTCACCCTCTGCAACGGCGTCACGAGCGGCCTGGACGCCCTGGCCTGGGCCCGGAACCTCATCGCGGCCGGACGCGCCGAAGCAGCCGTCGTCGTCGGCGTCGAACCAGCCAACGACGTGGCGACGAAGGTCCTCGGCAAGCAGTCCACCGACGCGGCGGTCGCGGTCGTACTCGAACCGGCGGACGCAGCCGCTTCCCGTGGCGCACGGCCCCGCGCCACGATCACCGGATACGCACGGGCCCGGAACCTCGCCGCGGCGCTGGCCTCCGCCGGCGTGACCGAGGAGCAATCCGTCGGACTGTGGCTCGTCGACGAGGCGGATGCCGGGGCGGGCCATCTGCTCGCAGCCACGCGTCGGATCGACCTGGAATCCCAGCTGGGCCCGCTGTCCGGGGCGCTCGGCGTCCTGCAGTGCGCTGCCGCGGCTGCCCATCTGGAGAGCGGCGCCACCGGGAACGTCCTCGCCACCGCCGGAGGCCCTCGCCACGACGCGACGGCCGCCCTGCTGCTGACCCCGTGGCCGGCCACTTGCCCATCCACGCAGGAACGAGGACAACACCCATGACCACGGCGACCGTGACCATCGAGGAGCTCCGCGCTCTGATAGCCGGAGCACTGGAGACCGAGCCCCAGGAAGTCACCGACGAGGCGCACTTCGCCCACGAGCTCGACATCGACTCGCTGCTCATGCTCGAGATCTCCACCCGCGTGGAGACTGCGTACGGCGTCCCGGAGAACACCGTGGCCGTCAGCGGTGCCACCACCCTCGCTGAACTGCACGCCTTCCTCACCTCCAAGCTCGCCGGCGAGACGTCGGCTTGCCCGCTCATCCGCCCGAGGCCGCTGAGCGACCCAGCAGCGCGCCTGTTCCTGTTCCACCACGCCGGCGGCTCACACCTGCTCTACCGGGGCTGGGCGGAGCACTTCCCCGAGGACTGGGAACTCTGCCTCCTGGAGGCCCCCGGCCGAGGCCACCTGCAGACACTGCCGCTGATCGACGACTGCGACCGGCTGGTCGACTACTTCCACACCGCTATCGCTCCACTGCTCGAACGGCCCTTCGGGTTCTTCGGCCACAGCATGGGCGCACTCATCGCCCACCAGCTCACTCGCCGACTTCTCCGCCAGGGGGACCCGCTCCCCACCTGGCTGGGGGTGTCCGCCTACGGCACCCCGCGAGGCGAGGCCGAAGCCGACAGCCACCCTCACCTGATGGCCGACGACGAACTGCGCCGCTGGCTGCGGAACGTGGGCGGCAGCCCACCTCACCTCCTCGACAACGACGCCGTCTGGCACAAGTTCGCCCCGGTGTTCCGCAGCGACTTCAAACTCCTGGACACCTGGGCCCCTCCCCGCAACCCCGAGCCGCTGCCCGTTCCACTCTCGGTGTTCGCGGGCCGCCACGACAAGCTGATCGGCGAGGACCGCCTGCTTGCCTGGCGAGCGTTCACGACGCACTTCCGCGGACTCGAGAATTACGAGGGCGACCACTTCTACTTGATGAACCACCAGCAGCCTCTCGCTGCCGCCATCACGGCCGCGATGCATTCCGCCGCTGCATGAGCTCGCCTTCAGCACCACGCCACCCGCTGGGTGATCAATCCCAACGGGGTGCCCGCGGAGGGCGCGGTGGTGGGCTCTCAGGCGTCGGGGTCGACTTCGGGGTGCGTGAACCGCACGGGTCTGCCCAGCGACCGGGCGTAGGCGATCTCGGCCCGGGTGCTGTCTCCGATGTAGTCGCCGACCACGAGCGCCTCATCAGCGAGCAGGATCTTCGACCGGTGCAGTTCGTCGAGCCGAACCTTCAGCGCCTCAGCCTCGACAGGATCGGACCAAAGCTCATGCGAAGACTTCAGATCGCAACCCGGCTTGACGACAATCCTCCCAGCCTTGGTCTCCCGCAGATCGGCCTCGGCCATCTCGGCCATGAATCGAGTGGAGCCGCAGATCACAACAATACGAGGGAAACTCAGCTGCTTCTTCGCCTCGGCGAGCTTCTCCACGGGGGTGATCACTTGCGGGGACGACACTGATTCCTCCTGGTGGTGCGGCCCGAGGGATGCCTGCGGAGACGAGAACGAAGGCGCCCAAGATCATCCCTTGGCGAACGACGTGGACACCCGCACGCCCGCACTTTATGCGACGAGCATCCCCACCTGGCGCCGCAGCGCCCGCCGGTCGGCCCTACGCCCCGCCCGTGCGATGCCGAACCGGTCACCCTCGCCACGAGAAGCCGGTGTCGGTCGCCGCGTTCACAGCCTCGAACAGCCGAGTCACGCGGCAGGGCGCCGCGGTGTCGGCTTGGTCGGCCGGTCCCCTTCCGGCAGCTGGTGGCGGTGCCGGGTCGGGCTCGAGCTGCCACAACCCGAACGAGGGAAGCGCGATCAGATGACCGCATTGACGGAGCGTTGTCCGTGGGCGAGCTTGCGGCCCCGCTGCACCCGGCGCGGCCGGCCGCAGCCCGCTGAGCACCTGGCGGCCACGGTCCGTGCCCGCCTCCCGATCGACCCGACCACCTGCCGTCCTCGCACCATCTGACCACCATCGCTGGGCGCTTCGACGAGGAGACCATGTCCACCCCATCTCACCAGCCCGCCCCCAAGCCTGTCGCCGCGCCTTCCACGCCTGGCCGCACCGCGGAAGGGAGGCAGATCATGGCGGTCGCCGACACGCTGGTGCTCGCGTACGGGCTGCACCCGGCAGACATCACGCGTATCCCGGAGGGCACCGCGACGGACAACTACGCCGTCGTGGACCAGGCGGGCCGACGGCACTTCGCCAAGGTCTACCGCACTCGAGAGCACTTGGATCTGGAGCGGGCGTCGGTCGAACTGTCCGAGTACTGCGCCGACGGAGGTGTCGCGACCGCGCGGGCAACCCGCACGCGCGAGCACGAACTCATCGCGACCCACGGCCCCCTGCCGATGTCCCTGTGGTCGTACGTGCCGCACACCGCGACCGCCGAAGGCGGCCTGAGGGGTGCACGGTGGGCAGCCGTCGGCACAGCGATGGGCCGCCTCCACAGTCGACTCGCCGCTCACCCCGCCGCCGCACCCACCCTGAAACCTGGCGCCGCGGTGTGTGACGTGGCTACCGCACGAGACCGCTATGAGGGTCTGATTCTCGCGTTCCAGAGCAAGCCCAGGCTTGGGGAGTTCGAGGCATGGTCGCTGCAGGCGACGTGTGAACGGCAAGCTCTCTTGGGCGGCGTCGAGCGCATCCTTGCTTCGCTTCCACCGCTGACGGCTCAGATCCTGCACGGCGACCTGTCCGGCCCCAACGTCTTGTTGAAGGACGACGATGCCGCCGCGTTCGTGGACTTCCGACCGCCCACACCCGGGTACCTCGCCTGGGAGATCGCGCGTCTGGGCTGTGACCCCAGCAGCGTGCTGGCCAACAGTGTGGAGGGCTGGCTCACCGGCTACACCGATCTCACCCTGGCCTACTGGGACGCCAACCCCAAGGCGTCCGCGAACGACCTCGTGTCATCGCTCCGTGTGGGCTGTGCAGCCGTGCTCTGCTCGACGTTTCCGTTCTCGGCACCAGTGAAGCGTCCGCACATCGTCGACGCCGCACTTGAGTCCTACGGCAGGGCGCGGCACGAGGCCGATCTGATGCTGCTGGACCAGCTACCTGTCTTGGAGGAGGCCCTGCGTGCCACTCTTCGCTGAGTTCATGACCCTTATGGCCACGCAAGCCGCAGGGCCGGCCCTGGCTGGCGGCCTCGGCGTCCCGCACCGGGCCTACACCCCCGCCCAGCAGACCGCCCAGTTCGACACGGTCAAGGACACCGCCGTCCCGGACACCGCGCGGCCGGCCACCATCGGCGGTGGCGGCCGGCTGCGCGGCGGCCGCGGTCACCGGCGACTGGAGGGAGCGGGCCGCGTGATCGTCGACCACGGGGTCGACGCGCGTCGTGGACGTCGCCCACGGACGCGTGGGGACACCACTGTCGGCGATTCGGCCAACCGCTCTGCTTCACAGACCTGTTGCGGGGATTGGGTCCGTGCATTCTCCATACGGTCCCAGCCGCTCTATCTCGGGAAATCCGAAGCGACTCAAATACACCAGTTCGATATCTCGGCGTGGTCGTTGAGCCTCACGAACAAGCCGGACGACCGTTTAGGGGGACCCGCCTTGACCTCGGCCGCAACGAACGAACAGCAGAAGACCATGCCTCCGCCGCCCCTGCCAGCGGAGATCACGTACAGCGGGCAGTACTCCGTCAATCCGCTCGCCGCGGTCTCCTTCCGGCGGATGTGCGCCCCGGCCGTCCTGGGCCGGATCGCGCGGCTGTCGTGGCGGACCGACCGGCGGGCCGTGCCGCTCCTGCTCGGCTGCCAGGTGGTTACAGGCGTCTCTGCCGCCGTACTGCTGGCCGCCACGGCCCGCGCCATGGCACCGGTCCTCGGGGACGGCACCGCCAGCGAGCGGCTGCGCGGCACCCTGCCGGCGCTGCTGGTGGTGGCGCTCGCCGCCGCGCTGGCACGCGCGGCGGGGGCGGTCGCCGCGTACGCCGAGCGGCGGATCACTCCGCGGCTGACCACGGAGACGGACACCGCGCTGGTCGAGGCGGTGTGCCGGGTGGAGGCCTCGGCCTACGCGGAGGACGGCTTCTCGGACCGGCATGAGGCGGCCGAGATGGGGGTGATCGGTACGCACGTCATGGTCACCGACGGTCAGCGGTTACTGTCCGCGCTGATCCGCATGGTCACCGCAGGCGGCGTGCTGTCGGTGCTGAACCCGTGGATGTTGCCGCCGCTCCTGCTCGCCGTGCTGCCGGCCGGCGTCGGCGCGGTGCTGACCGCCCGGGTCCACTACGAGATCCACTACGCCAACATCGCCGACCGCAACGTGCGGGGGATGATGCGCTGGGCGACCGAGTCGAAGTACGGCGACGAGGTCCGCGCCAACTCGATGACGAACTACCTCATCTTCTGGTACCGGGCCCTGTCCGACCGGTGCGACCGGCGCACCCTGGCCGCCGCGCCGCAAACCCTGCGGATCGCCCTGCACTCCGCGCTGGCCGGCGGTGTCTTCCTCGTCGCGACCTGGGGCGCGTTGGCGTGGCTGGCGGTCTCCGGCCGGCTCGAGCTCGCGGTGGCGGCGACGGCGGTCATCGCCGTGCAGACCACGCTCACCGCGCTGTCCCAGGTGGTCATCAACGGCGCCGCGGTCTTCCACACCAGCCTGTACCTCGTGACATGCAGGCCTCCTCGACGATGCCGCCGCCCGCGCCCCCAAGCGCGGCCCCCGCGCGCATGCCGCGCCGACCGAGGAGATCCGGCTCGAGGAGGTCGTCTACCAGTACCCGGGCAAGGACAAGCCCGCCGTGAACGGTGTCTCGCTCGCTCTGCGGCGCGGGCAGATCCTCGCGATCGTCGGCGCGAACGGGTCGGGGAAGTCCACGCTCACCCGGCTGCTGACCGGGATCTACCTGCCCGACAAGGGCAGGGTCACGTGGAACGGCACGACCTTGCCGAGATGGACCCCGCAACGGTGTGGGCGAACACCGGCCTGGTGCCGCAGATCTTCGCCCAGTGGCCGCTGCGGGTCCGCGAGAACGTCACCCTCGGCCAGCCCCGCACCCACGACGACGCCCCCGTGTGGGAGGCCGTCGACGCGGTCGGCCTGCGCGAGGCCGTCGAGGACCTGCCCGCCGGTCTCGACACCTCCTGGCCCGCGACGTCTTCGGCGGCTCGGAACTCTCCGGCGGGCAGTGGCAGCGCATCGCCTGTTCAAGAAGTTGTCCGGAAACAACGCGTTGCTTCGTAGTCCCCATGATCGTTGATCTTGCGTGTTCATATCCAAGTCGGCGTCCCGCCAACTCGCAGCGCGATTGGGCGCGTTGCTTCCACATCTCAACGAGAGGCAGCGGCGCCTTCTGCTGGCTGCCGAGGCCCGCGAGCTGGGGCATGGCGGAATACGCGCGGTGTCCCGAGTGGCAGGTGTCAGCGAAACAACGGTCCGCAAAGGAATCGCCGAACTCGCCGAGGAGCCGACGCCCTTTCCGGCAGGTCGCATTCGGTGCCCGGGAGGCGGCCGCAGGAAGGCGACCGAGAAGGACCCCAAACTTCTGCCCGCCCTGTTGGCGTTGGTCGAGCCGGACGAGCGTGGCGATCCCATGTCTCTTTTGCGGTGGACTACCAAGTCCCTGCGCAACCTCGCCGCCGAGCTGACCGCGCAAGGTCATGCGGTGTCCGCGACTACGGTCGGAAAACTGCTGCGCGAGAACGGGTTCAGCCTTCAAGGCAACGCCAAGACTCTGGAAGGAAAGCAACACCCCGACCGGGACGCCCAGTTCCGCTATATCAACGACCAAGTCAAAGAACATCAGGCGGCCGGCGAGCCGGTCATCAGCGTGGACACGAAGAAGAAGGAAATGATCGGTGCCTACCACAACGCGTGACGCGAGTGGCGGCCCAAGGGTGAGCCGATCAACGTGGAGGACCACTCGCTGTTCTTTCCCGGGGACATTCAGCAGGCCATCCCATACGGAATCTACGACATCGCGGCCAACACTGGCTGGCTCAACGTCGGCGTAGACCACGACACATCGGCCTTCGCCGTCGCCTCGATTCGCCGGTGGTGGGAGAAGAGAGGCCAAGACGTCTACCCGCGCGCCAAACGCCTCCTGATAACAGCAGACTCCGGTGGATCGAACTCTCCTCGATACCGACTGTGGAAATCCGAGCTGGCGGCCCTCGCCGAGGAAACCGGTCTGGCCATCACCGTCTGTCACTTCCCGCCCGGAACATCGAAGTGGAACAAGGTCGAACACCGGCTCTTCTCCCACATCACGATGAACTGGCGTGGACGCCCGCTGACCAGCCACGAGGTCGTCATCAAGAGTATCGAGTCCACGCGCACCCGCTCCGGGCTGCGCGTCGAGGCCGAGCTCGACACGGGTGAGTATCCGACCGGGATCACTGTGAGCAAGGAGTATCTGGACTCCCTGCCGATTCAGCCGCATGAAACCCGCGGTTCCTGGAACTACACCGTTCAACCGCACGGCCGCTGCACTGCCGCCCAAAAGGGAGGAAGCGGCCCCAGAGTGATCCCGTCGGAAGTACTGGAGATGCTGTCCCATCCGGTTCTTACAGGGATGAGCCGCGAAGAACTGGACCGCCTGATCGAGCTTCTCGCACCGGCCCAGGCGGCCAAGGCTGAGCAGCGGGCCTACAACCGACGAGGCGGAAGAAGACGACGAGCGAAGGGCGCAGCGGATGGACGGTGATGACGCCTGAAGCTCGGATTGTGGCCACCCTCATCTACGGCCGCGAAATCTGCCCGATGCCCGTGCTGCAGGACTTGCTCGGAGTTGCCCGAAGTGCCACGCAGAAGGCCACTCGTGAGACACGAACTCTCCTGGCGGAACACAACCATCCAGTGCGAGCCATCGCACTCAGACTCACCACCGCGCAGGCGGTCCGAGATTACTTCGCCTCCGCCGGCTCCCTTCGGGAGGTCGACCCGCAAGAAGCATTGCGGCATCCGGCGCTGACCGGCATGAGTCGTGACGAACTCGACGCCATTACCGCCCGCCTGGCTACGAGATACCAAGCTCGTCTGCGGGAAATTCGACGCAAGCATCGAGGCGCTGAGCTGAAGAAGGACCCGGGACTGGTCGTCTACAGGAAGATCACCGACGAGGGTCGCGTCCTGGCCGCGATTCTCGCCATGCGCCAGATCGCCACCCGTCCGACGATCGCCGCCCTTTTCAACGTGAGCCCCCGGACTATCGGCAACGCACTTGTGGAACTCCGTCCTCTCCTCCAGGAAGACGGGTACAACCCCACCCCAGTCCACAGAACACAACGGCTCTACAGCGCAGAAGAAGTCCTCCGCTACGTCGAGTTCATGAAGGAATCGAATGCCCATACGGAACCGTGAGGTTATTTCCAGACAGCTTCCAAGGGCCCTGTACAGGCACCCGGGGCTGCTGATCCTCGACGAGCCCACCTCCCATATGGACCCCCGCGGCGAGCACCAGATCTTCAAGCAGATCAAGGCCATCGCCGCGGACCGCATCACGATCGTGGTCACCCACCGCCTGGAGAACGTGAGTTCCCTAGGGGTTCGGACCTGTTGCCGTAGCAGAACCTCACATTGATGCAGCTCAACAGCGTTGCTGCCAAGCCTACTCATCACAACGGGTGTGGTGCCATCACCGATACGGGTGATCAGGTAACGGCGGTCATGGC
The DNA here is from genome assembly GCF_040681075.1 of Streptomyces sp. NPDC051907. Classification (NCBI taxonomy): domain Bacteria; kingdom Bacillati; phylum Actinomycetota; class Actinomycetes; order Kitasatosporales; family Streptomycetaceae; genus Streptomyces; species Streptomyces sp. NPDC051907. The sequence goes on from NZ_JBFAYB010000041.1 coordinate 49,909, forward strand.
TGAATGACGGGGTGAGCGCAAGCAGGACGTCACTCGTCTGATACAACGTCAAGGAACCGCGCCCGCACCAACCTGAGCATCGTGCGAGGCAACTCACACTGCGCCATCTATCCGCTTGCTACCCATTCGCATGCCTGTGTGCGGCCATCACCCCTACCGGTTGCGCCCCTGAGTTCGGTAGCCGAAACTGACAGAGAAGTATGCCGTGTCATCGGCAGCACTCCAGTAATTCGCCGCCACCGCCGCGCAACTAGCCAGGAGCCCCAGGCGTTGTCGTCCAGGTGATCACCCTGCCGATAGAGGCTTTCAGAAGGTGATGACAGTGACGAAAGACCACAGCCAAAACGAAGGCGCCGCCCCGCGTGCCGAAAATCAGACAGTTTCCGGTACAGGTTCTACGCGTTCCGTCATATTGGTTGCCGGAGACATCACCATCGATTGGGGTGTTCGCCTTCCTAAAGGCGGCCCGCCTGGACCGGAGGAGCGGTTGAAGGCGACGAGCTATCCGTGCTGGCATCAAGGTGGTGCAATTCTGTTGCGAGCCCTTATCGAAAAAGCCACCGATAATCGACCTCTAGTGGTGGGGCCACCGTATCGGACAGATTGCCCTACCCCTAGCGATAGCACCACGCACCACTCATTCAACACTCTAGCTCCGTACGGAGAAGAGTCAATTGCGGCGCCAGAAACACGCCCGGGTTCACAACGCCGACCCGAATCCAGCATGGATGAAATTCCCTGGCGGATCCGAAAGTATTTGGGAATCAGCCGTGGAACAAATTTGCAAAAGGACTACGAGCTCCAGCCATCCCAACAGCCCTGCCTGATTGCAATCGATGACGCATGCCTCGGCTTCAGCGATGACGCGGATCTATGGGAAGACCTGATCGAGAAGTTCCAACAACAGGACGAGGCAACACCGTGGCTGCTAATAAAGCTAAAAGGAGAAAGCGTTGCAAGAAGTAAGCTATGGAAAAGACTTTCAGAATGGCTTGAGAAACGAGGCAGCTGTCCCGAGCGTCTGATCGTCCTGACCCATGTTGATAGCCTGCGGGATGCAGGCGCCGAGGTGAGCCGCGGACTGTCATGGGAACGATCGACCCAAGATGTACTAGCGGCGTTGAAGGGGGATTCCCCGGTCCGAACACTGGGCCTATGCCAGAGGCTAATTGTCTCCTTCGGACCCGTTGGCGCCATGCTAATAGAACAAGAGGCGCGCACACGCACTGCTACTCTTTTCTTCGGCCCTGAAATGGTAGAGGGGACTTGGGAAAGGCGGAATCCAGGTGGGTGGATTTTTGGATACAGCCAGGTACTCGCGGCCGCCATAATAAAATCAATGAAAGAGGCGCAAATCCTCGAAGGTCGCACTTCTGAAATCAATCTTCATGAAGTCCTGTCATCAGGGATAAGGCGCGGAATCAGCGCCATGCGCAGTGCTTACACAGATGGCTTCAGTGCACATCCAGACGGACAGCTTAAGTTCCCATTGCACTGCTTGAATGCCGGAGAGAGCGTCCTGGGGGAAGTGCACACAGAAGACAGGCAGGCGAACCCTAAGCTTCAGTGGTCCATTCTCGGAGATTCCCTTTCCGGAGAAGACGCCGATCCCTACTCTAAGGCGGAATCGGTTGCCAAGAAAGGTCCGGGGGCGCCGGCTCTACAGAACATTCCTCACGGGGAGTTTGGGGCTCTACTTACGGTTGATCGTGGAGAAATGGAAGGACTCCGCACTATACAAAACCTCATCTCCGAATATTGGCAGGCGCAGAACAAACTGAAGCCACGATCAATTGCAGTCTTCGGCGCGCCTGGCTCGGGCAAGTCATTCGCTGTCAAGCAAGTGGTTAAGTCGATGCAAGGCGAACCCAAGGAGCCGCTCGAGTTCAACCTATCCCAGTTCGACTCAGTGGATGAGTTGACAGACGCATTCCATCAGGTTAGGGACCGGTGCCTAAAGGGCGAAGTGCCTCTTGTTTTTTGGGATGAATTCGACACTCCATTTCACAACGAGCCGTTGGGGTGGGTGCGACATTTTTTGGCGCCGATGGCGGATGGCGAGTTCCATTCGGGAGAATTGACCCACCCCATTGGGCGCTGCATTTTCGTTTTCGCAGGCGGAACCTTCGAGAAGTACGCCAAGTTTGAGGCCGAAGTACTCCGCCCCGAGCAACGAACCACCAAGGGGGCAGACTTCCTGAGCCGCTTGCGTGGATACATCGATGTAGTCGGCCCCAACCCGCCGGGAAATAGCCCTGTAGGGCCGGAGCAACTAATGCATCGCGCACTACTCCTGCATCAATTCTTGAAGGGTTCGCCTGTTGGGGATTCTGCTTCAGCAGAAAAAGACATCGATTCGGGAGTTCTGCGTGCATTTCTGACAATCCAGAAGTATAGGCACGGAGCGCGCTCCATGGAGGCAATAATCGATATGAGCAGTTTGCATCAGGGTGGCAAGTATGATCGATCATGCCTGCCCCCTGAAAGTCAGCTCGATCTGCATGTCCATGCAGCAGAGTTCCTGCGTATCGCCCGTTACGGAAGGAACGAAGATTGGTCGGTTAAATGGCAAGTGCATCACAAAGTCTGGCACCGCACGCCAACCGGGAGAAGAGGTAAGAAGCACAGTCGGCGGTGAAGTCGGCCGAGTGCCGTTTGAGGAAAGATTCGATCCCTGGTCGGTTAAACTTCGGTGCATGGGAGGGCATCTGGACCACCGATGGCACCCGGATAGGTGGAGTTCAGCGGTCTCCTGGGGGGTTCTGGTTCAGTAGCCGGGTTAGCTCCCGGTTGGCGGCTCGGGCGGCCTCAAGTTCCTCCGTCCGCTCTACAAGCTCTCCCTGCTTCTCAACGAGTTCCTACTCCAACAAGGCCACGTGGCGCTGAAGTTGATCGACATCTGGTGGGGCTCCCAGCCCAGATTCGCTCCAGGCGTGCTCTCCCAGTTGCTCAGAGAACCGCTTCTCCAACTGACGTACGCGTGCGGCAAGACGCATGTTCCGCCCCAGCGCATTGGCCAGGTCGACCTGTAGGGAGGCTCGGCTGACGGCGGCCAATCGCCCCTCTTCGACAGGCGTGTTGGCAGCGACGTGAACGCGTTCGAGCAAGTCACGGTCCGGCTGTGGGACGTGGCCACAGGCAAGCGCCGCGCGACCCTCGCCGGGCACTCCGGCACGGTGTTCTCGGTGACGTTCAGCCCCGACGGCCGCACCCTCGCCACCGGCAGCGCCGACCGCACGGCGCGCCTCTGGGACACGGCGACGGGCAAGACCCACGCCACGCTGACCGGACACCGCGACCAGGTGTACACGGTGGCCTTCAGTCCCGACCGCCGCACCCTCGCCACCGGCAGCTGGGACTCCATGGTGCGGCTGTGGGATGCAGCTGGCGGCGAGCTCCGCACGGCCCTGGACGAACATGACGGTCAGGTGTACTCGGTGGCGTTCAGCCGCGACGGCCGCACCCTCGCCAGCGGCAGCACCGACGGGACGGCGGTGCTGTGGGACGTCCGCGCGGGCACCGCCCGCTCCACTCTGGCCGGACACGCCGGCGAGGTGCTCTCCGTGGCCTTCAGTCACGACGGCCGCACCCTCGCGACCGGAAGCGGCGACCACAGCGTGCGGCTGTGGGATCTCGCCACCGGCGCCACGCTGAGCGCCCTGATCGGACACGCCAGCATGGTGTATTCGGTGGCGTTCAGCCCCGACGGCACCACGCTCGCCACCGGCAGCCGCGATAAGACGGTACGGCTGTGGGACGTCACAGACTCCGGTGCGACGCGCACAGTCCTGGCCGGACACGCCAGCGGGCTGTCTTCTGCGGCATTCACCCGCGACGGGCGCACCCTCGCCACGGGCAGCTACGACAGCAGCGTGCAGCTGTGGGACATGGGCTCCGGCACCCCACGCGCCACCCTGACCGGACACGCCGCCGAAGTGCAGTCGGTGGCGTTCAGCCCCGACGGCACCGCGCTCGCCACCGGCAGCACCGACCAGAGCGTGCGGCTGTGGGACGCGGCCACCGGCACCGCAGGCGCCACGCTGGCCGGGCACGCCCACATGGTGCATTCGGTGGCGTTCAGCCCCGACGGCACCACGCTGGCCTCCGGCAGCGCCGACGGCACCGTACGCCTGTGGGACGTGAGCACCCGCACGCCCCGCGCCACTTTGACCGGACGGTCCGACCAGGTCTATTCGGTGGCGTTCAGCCCTGACGGACGTACCGTGGCCGCTGCCAGCGCCGACGGGAAGACACGACTGTGGGACGTGGCGACCCGCAAGGTCCGCAGGACCCTGTCCGGACACGCGAACCAGGTCCATTCCGTGGTGTTCAGCCCCGACGGCAGAACCGTCGCCACTGGAAGCGAAGACCGCACCGCCAGGCTGTGGGACGCGGCCACCGGCGCCAGGCGTGCCACCCTGACCGGACACGCCGCCACGGTGAACGCGGTCGCGTTCAGTCCCGACGGCCGCACCCTCGCCACCGGAAGCAGCGACTGGAACATGATGCTGTGGGACGCGGCCACCGGCGCGGCCCGAGCGTTCCTGCCCGCGCACACCGCTGACGTGCTCTCGGTGGCGTTCACCCCCGACGGACACACCGTCGCCACCGCCAGCCTCGACAAGACCGCACGGCTGTGGAACGTGGTCCTCCCCCGGCCCGCCGAAGCGGTCAAGAAGATCTGCGGCGCCGTCAACCGCGACCTCACCCCGGAGGAACGCTCGACGTACCTGCCGGACCAGTCAGCCAGCCCAGTGTGCCCGGCAGACTGACCGGCACGACGCAGCCTCGAAACCGGACGTGCCGATGTCGCCGTCAGCACGCAATTCGCCATTGCGGCCGAGGTGAGCCGCGGCGAGAGCCTTCGCGATCTCGCCCGCCGTACGCGGTGGCTCGTCCTCGGAGCTGAGTTGCGCGTGCATCAGATCGGCGAGCGCCGGGCCGTTCCCGTCGGCCGCCTTCGCCGCGGGCTTCGATGCGGCCGTCTTCGCCGCAGGCCTCTTCGCCGTGGCCGTCTTTACAGCGGGCCTCCTCGCTGCTTCCTCGGCCGCCGGGGCGGACGAGGGCTTCCCGCCGTGGCGCGTCGCGAGAGTCTCGCACTGCGGGAGCAGGTGGTCCTGCTCCAGGGTTCCGATCCGCGTGCGCAGGGCCTCGAGCTCCGCGCGGGACGCGTCCTGTTCGGCCGTATTCTGCTCCAGGTCGGCGGCGACCTTGTCGGGTACCGGGTGCGATCATTTCGCTGGACTGCAGGTTCGTGGTGTGGTCGGGGGCCGACGGTGCCGGATAGGGCGCTCAGCCGCAGTTGCTGTGATCCGGCTGCCCGACCGCACCAATACGGGACCCCTACGCTGTGGCCGAACCGTCGTCCCTGGCCAGCTCTTCCCGCCACCGGGCGAGCTCATGCCGAACGGCCAGGGCATGAGGGTGGTTCGGACCCAGCACCCGCAGATAGTCCTCCAGCAGCTCCTCGAGGGCCTCCGCCGCGCCAGCCGCATCCCCGGCGCTCCCCCGCCACCAGGCAAGGCTCCGCCTCGCGGCCAGGGTATGGGGGTGCTCGGGGCCCAGCACGCGGGTCCGGTCGTCCAGCAGATCGGTGAACGCACTCGCGGCCCCGGCGGCATCACCAGCAGCCCCTCGCCACCGCGCAAGCTCATGCCGAACAGCCAGAGTATGAGGATGGTTCGGACCCAGCACCCGCAGATAGTCCTCCAACAGCTCCTCAAGGGCCTCCGCCGCGCCAACCGCATCCCCCGCGCTCCCTTGCCAACGGGCAAGGTGACCACGGGTGGTGAGAGTGTCAGGGTGCTCGGGACCCAGCATGCGGGTCCGGTCGTCCACCAATTCGGCGAGCGCACTCGCCGCCCCGGCGGCATCACCAGCAGCCCCTCGCCACCGCGCAAGCTCATGCCGAACGGCCAGAGTACGGGGGTGGTTCAGACCCAGCACCCGCAGAAAGTCCTCCAGCAGCTCCTCGAGGGCCTCCGCAGCACCAGCCGCATCCCTCGTGCTCCCTTGCCAACGGGCAACGCTGTGCCTCGCGGTCAGGGTGCAGGGGTGGTCGGGCCCAAGATGCAAGCGGGAGAGATCGGCCAGCTGGCGGTAGTGGGCGACAGCGGCAGTGAACTGTCCTGATTCGCCGAGGCTGTCGCCAGCGTGGTGCAGCACCGCATGTGCGTCGGGATGGTACAGGGCGTCTTCGGCACAGGTGGCGAGGGCGGTGGTGTTGGCGCGCAGGACCTGGGCGAGAGCGGTGTCGCGTTCGATCTCGGGCCATGCGGCGAGCAGGGCGTCGGCGGCGGTCCGGGCGGCCTGCTCGTGCTGGGCGGGCGTGAGGGTGTCGCGGGTGGCGCGCTGGACGAGTTGGTGGACGCGGACGGCCTGGTGCGGGGTGTCGGGAGCATGGCCGATGAGGCTGAGCCGGTGAAGAGCCCGCAGAGCGCGCACGGCGTCGCGGGCAGAGACCAAGTCCGGTTCTTCGGCGAGGCCCCGGCCGGTCCGGGTGCGGTGTGCGGTGAGGTGAGCGAGCGCGGGGGCACTGGTCAGCACGTGCTCGGGGATGCCGTTGGCATCGAGCAGGGCGATCAGGTGGAGCAGGGGGCGGGCCAGGCCGACGGGGCGGAGGGTGTCGGCGCGGCCGATGGACAAAGACCAGGCGGCGCTCAGCGGCAGTACCTGTTCGTCCGGCAGCGCGTCGGGAGCGGCATCGGCGAGGGTGGTGGCGCGGTCGGCCAGCAGGGCGCGGTAGGCGGCCACGTCGTCGCCGGAGTCGATCAGGTAGGCGGCGGCCTGGGCCAGAGCCAGGGGCAGATATCCGAGGTCGGCGGCGAGCGCGGCGAGCTGGGCGGCGGGCTCGCTGCGGCGGTGCGCGGCCAGGGACGCGGTGAGGTAGGCGAGGGCCTCCTCCTCGGTGAACAGGCCGACCTCGATCCGGCGGCGGCTTTCTCCGGTCAGGGCGGCATCCCGGCGTCTGGTGGTGACCAGGGTCCGGCCGTGTCCGCTGGCGGGCGGCCACAGGCCGCGCAGGTCGTCGGGGTCGGCGAGGTCGTCCAAGACGATCAGCCACCGGCACGGTTGCGCTGCGGCCTTCGGGGTCAGCCAGGCCAGGAACGAACCTGCGGCCTGCTCGGGGTCGCCGGGGTCGGCCCGACACAGCTCGACGCCGGCCTGCGCGTATCCGGTCACGACCGCCGAGCGGGTACTGGCGGTAATCCAGACCAGGACGTCCAGGGCACCGTCCGCCCAGGCGGCGCGGGCGCAGTCAGCGGCGAGTTGGGTCTTGCCCACTCCGCCCATGCCGGTCAGAACTCGTCCCGGCACGCCCCCGCCAGCTGGGACTTGGTGCAGCACGGCGGTCCCGCCGCCGCCGCCGCCGCCGCCGATCGCCGCCCGCAGCGTCTTTGCCTCGGCACGGCGCTGAAAGGCGCTCGCCGGGGGCGGGATAACGCCGACCTGGTGCGGCCAGACGGCTGGCTCCTGCGGTCCACGCCGCTGCTGCACCACTGTCATGCTGCCGCTGACAGCCGTCGCGCCCGGCCCCGTGGCGGTCGCGGCCCCCGTCCGGGACACGGTCACACCGGCCACCGGGGCCAGCCCACGGTGGCCGCTCACCGCTGCCGCTCCGGACTCTGCCTGCGCCGCACCGGTGGCTGTGGCAGCCGCCTCGCCGTCCCGGCCCTCCACGACCACGACACCCTTGCGCCTACGCCATCTCACCGTGCCCCGCGCACCTGCTCTCCCCGTAGCCGCCCGTCCCGCGGTCCTGTCAGGTGTAGTCGACGCCGCTGACGGCGCTGCTTCCGTCGCCGGTGGCGGTGGCATTCCCGGTCCCCTCCGCGTTCGCCGACCCACTGCCCCGGCCCTGCGGACGCCTGATGCCCGTGACGGACGTGCCCCCGCCGCTCGCGTCTGCCACTCCAGTCCTCACGGCCGTGTCGTCCGCACGGTTTCCCGACTGCTGGAACCAGGCCCAGGCCAAGGCCGCGATGCCGACGCCGGCTTGGACGGACGCCCCGGCCAGCTGCCCGGCATCCGGGCTGCCCAGCAGCCAGATCAACGGCGTGGACACCACTCCAGCCGCCGCCAGCACGATGACCGTGACCTTCCACCTCGGTGACATACCAGCCCTCCCCCGCTGCGCCCGCCGTCGGCCGGCCGACGGTCCGCCACTTCACATAGTGACGTGATGTCTCCGTCTAAAGAAGTACGCATCCTGTCAGCGCCAAAGATCCGGCGCACCGAACTTGTTCGATCCAGCCGGGCAACCGGCTGCTACGCGACATCGCCGCCACCCGCCCTCCAGGAGATCGCCATCCCCTCGACCGAACCCGCACCAGCCACCCACCTCGACCGACTCGACCCTTCCCTCACCGCGTGCCCCCGAATGGCAGGAGGATCGTCGACGTGATTCTTACCCCTACCGTCCTGCGTCGGACCTTCCTGCGTTCGGGACGCCTATCGGATTGCTCCGAGATCAGCGTTGCCCCCGACGAAGGTCGCTGAAGTCGCCCCGCGGGTGACCCACTTGGTCACGGTGTCGACGAGGGCTCCCATTCCTGAATCGCCGGGTGCTGCCGAAGGGCTGGCCCCCGGTGCCGTGACGGTGACTGGGTGCCGGCAGCCCTGGGGCAGTCGGTTGGACAGAGCAGCTGTTGTCCAAGTAGTTGGGGGACTTGGAAGTAGGCCCTGGCGAGCACCACGCCAAAGGGACAAGCTGCAGGGCAGCCCGCATTTCTCCCCCTGCAAGGGAAAGGTGGATCATCAGGAGGGTCAACGCGAACAACATCGTCACGACGAACTGGGTTGCCTCGACGGTGCTGAAACGTTCTGGCAACGGCGCCACAAGCGGCCACAAGTCATCGCCCACGAGCCACGGCCGAGTCGTCAGACGCCACGAACAGCCGAGTCGTCACCTCAGTCACGCCCGATCAGGGCGCCTCAGCAAAATCCTGTTACGAGCTCTCAGGAAAGATCTGGGGGGTGGGGCCGCCGGTTTAGCAGGCGACTACCACATACCGTGTTCCAACTCCTCCAGCGACAGGTTCCACTGTGATTCGTCGTCAGCGAAGGGGGTTGGGTCGAAGGTGCCAACCACCTGCTTGAAACGCGCCGACAGTTCCTCCGGGTCAACATCGTTGTCGTGGTCGACCTCCAGCCTGCGGAATTCGACGAGCGCGTACACGAGGGACTCGACGTCTCGGTGGAGTTCAATGCAGCCGGTGGATCCCTCCGGAAAGGCATAGACTTTCGCAGACTTGGGATCGACGGCGACGAGGGAGGTGAACAGGTAACCGAGCATCCACCAGGTCCGGCTCTCCGCCGGGCAGGGAATTCCGTAGTGATCGAAACGGCTCCCCAGGGTGATCGCATCAAGATCGACCGGGTAGGGATCCTCGACGTCCTCCCGGGATACGAAGACGTCCGAATGCGGAAGCCCTACAGCGCTCAGGAAGCTGGCCGAACGCGGATCGAATTCGATTCCCGCGCTCTGCGGGAAGTACACGATATTGTCCAGCCCGTAGGCCCGAACCAACTGCATTGGGGTCACAGAGAAGTTCACGCCCGCCATCCTACCTTACCGGCTGCTACTTGCCGTGGAGTTTCTTCAGATAGTCGAGGTACTGGGTGTGCTCCTTGTTCGTGGTCTTCCCTTCCGGCGTGTAATAGTCGGCGACGTGCGTCACCTTCACGTCTTGCTTGAAATAATAGTCCAGCCATCGTGCGCATTCGGGGTTCTTCCTGCAGGGCTCTCGTTCGGTGAAGACCTCGGTCAGGCCATCCTGCTTGCCGTTGTGCAGGAGGGGGCGCCCGATCATTCGCTCGGAGTGACCGTTCTTATTGCTGTAGCCGACGAGAATGGACTGCGTTCCGTCGGGGTCGACGTACCGGCCGGCGGCGTAGTTGGTCCCCTTGTAGTCGTCGCGGGCGATTCTGGCCGCCTGCGTGGCCTGCACCAGATCGTCTTTGCTGGCGAAGGCAATCTTCGTCGATGACGTCTTGCCCGGGTGCTTCGAATCGGCGTAGAACTCGCTCTTCTCCTTCGGGGTGCTGGGAATCCACGCCTTCCCGTCGTTCAACACAACGCCGTCGAGCCTCGCCTTGTCCACGCCATCGATCTCGCCCGTCTTACCGTTCCCGTACAGACGTTCCACCGATCCGTCCGCGTTGAGCAGGTAGGCCCGCACCTCGCCGTCGCCGTCCTGCTTGCATTTCTCAAGCTTCTTCTTCTGGTGATCGTCCTCCTCTTTGTGCGAGCCCTTGCTCTTGTCGATCTTGCCGCCGTGGTCTTCGAGGGTCTTGACCATCTCGTCGGCCTTTTTGTCGACCGCGTCCTCGGCCTTGTCCATCACGGTGGACAGCTTGTGGAACCGGCTGTCCTTCTTCACCGAGGACTTGCGGCCGGCCCCGCCGTCCTTGAACTCGCCCTTCCTCTTGTCGAAGTTGGCGGCGGTCTTCTTATAGTCGCCGGCGGAGCGCTCGAACTCGTCGAACTCGATGACGAGGTCCATGGCCATGTCCGCGCCGCCCATGGCCATGACGTCGTGCGTGCCGCCTCCGCCCAGCTGGTCGGAGAACAGCCCCTCGATCTCTGCGAGGATCTTGCCCTCGATCTTGTCGGTCACGATCGATGTGACCTGCTCGATGGCATAGTCGATGGCCTCCAGGATGATCAAGCGGGCTGCGCCGATGGCCGCAGCCGAGAGCAGCCCGCTGAGGCCAGCGGTGAAGATCATTCCGATGACGCCCGCTGTGGCGGCGGCGGCCGTTGCGCTGAGCTTGGTGATGATGGCGACCTTGCAGGTGACGATCAGGCCGGCGCAGTCGTCCAGGGCGCCGGCCAGGTCGTCGCACCCCTTGGCGAAGGTGGCGAGGTCTCTGGTGGTGAGCTTGCCCCATCGGCGGTCGATGGCCTTGACGGTCTCGCCCTTGCTCTTGCCCCCGACGATGTGCGAGCAGGCGTCGTTGCCCTCCTTCACCGCGTCCCGGATGCCGTCGGCCAGGTTGCGGTAGTCCTTGGCGGAAGCCTTGACCTCGTCCTCGTCGATCTGCGGCCAGTCGACGCCGACCAGGTCCAGAACCTCGACCAGCTCGTCAGGCAGCGTCATCCCCATGTGTGTAACCCCCGTGTTCCCCAGGCATCCGCCTACCCACCCTCTACGGCGGCTGATCTGCCGTCAACTCCACGCATATGAGGCCACAGCGAGGTCACACAACCCCAGTCGCAGCTACACGACGTCGCCGCCAGCACGCGACTGACGCGGGAACAGACAGGTCAAGGCCTCGTCCATCCCGACGACAACGCGACCGACCTCGTCGAGAGCCACCGCCCGGACGGGCGGACCGGGCCGGAACGCTCGCCGTGCGCCTGTGTCCCAGTACAGGCACTCCACAACGCCGTCGCCCCAGGCGACCACGGTCGCAGCCCCGTCCTCAAAGACGGCGGCGTCGAGGGACACCACGGGGCAGGGCCGAACAAGAAGGGCATCGGCCATGGGGGCGCGTCCCGGCGACCATGCCCTCACCGTGCCGTCCGCTCCCCCGCTGTAGAGGAGCGGCACGGTGCTCTCGCCGCCCAACGGGAGAGCGAGTGCCGCCAGAGCCGTCACCGGCCCCTCGTGCAGGCAAACGGAGTCTGCGACGTCGCCGAAGACCCGCACCGTCCCGGTCGCATCCCCCAGTGCAACGACCCCGATGTCAGGGCCCGTCGTGGAGGCCAGCGCCGTACCCGTGTGCCCCTGCAGGGACGCGAGCAGCCGCTGACAGCCCGAGGGTTCCTCGCCCAGCAGACCCTCTATCCCCGATCCCGCGGCCCGCCCGGCCCAGACGCCCTCGGACTGGGCACGGCCGTTCTCGTCGAGCATCAAAACGGTCCCGTCCGACAGGACAGTCAGCGCCACAGGCTCAGGGCACGCCCCCGGAGAGCGGCCGCGTGCGGTGGCGTCCGCCAGGTTCACAGCCTTCAAGCAGCCATCGGGGCCAGCCGTCAAGACGCACCCGGCCAGCGGCCCCCTCCCCATGGCCAGCGTCGTTGCGGGGCCCGGCCAGGGCGGAGCGACGTCGCCTCGGACCCTGCTCCACGCCACTCGCCAGCCCGCGCCTGCGGCCAGCTCGGCCAGCGCGGGCGCAAGCCTGGGATCCGCGCTGTCGCCCAGGACGCCGAGCAGAGTCAGAGCGCGTGACGCCGGCGGCTGCTCTCTGCACAGTGACTGCCCCGCCCGGAACCACGCGGCCGCGAGCCCACCGTGATCCTGGCCGCCGAACCTTTCGTACGCGGCCGTGACCAGCCACGGATCGGCCCCGCAGACCACCACCGGATCGGACAGGTCCACCTCCGCACCCACCGCTCGCGGCGCAGGCTCAGTGGCGGCATGGTCGTCGGGCTGGGAAGCCTGCCACTGATCGAATCGGCCCTGGTCCCTCCACTGCGCCAGGTCCAGGTCCAGCTCGGCGCAGTCGCCCCCGGCCAGCAGAAGATGCGCGGGGCTCGCGGAACGGGACTCGACGATCAGCCGGGCATGCGGCAGACGGGCCAACTCGAGGGCCAACTCGGCCACATCCTCCTCGTGAAGGTCCGGCAGGACGATCACCGTGCGACGCGGGTCCCGCACCAGCGCCGCCACGAGCTCCCCCGGCACCCGTGCCACGAAGCCGAGCTGGTCGGCAATCGACCACACGGCCCCGTTCAGACTCGCCCCCGCGGAGGGGACGACGGCGTGGACCCTGCGCTCCGCCGGAGTTCCCGGCCGGCTGCCGTGGCGCACCAGCCATGCCAGCAGCCCCGACTTCCCGCTCCCCTCAGATCCTGACACCAGGCACAGACGAGGGGCCTGCGGGTCGGCAAGCCACCCGAGTAGCGCCGCGGCCGCCGGCTCACGGCCAGCCGCGGGCCGATCCCACCCCATCAGCGACGCCTCGCCTGCTCGGCGGCGTGGGTGATCAAGTCCCGGAGCCCCTCCTCGCGGGACTCAGCGGTGCCCCCGTAGTCGAAACTGTGCGTGAACTGCGCCTGCGGGAAGGTCTCCTGCATCCACACCGCGCAGTAGTGGCCGGGCATGAGACACGGCTCCAGCTCGCAGTAGACGCGCCGCACCTGCCCCGCTGCCACGCCCTCCCCCGACAGACGCCGCCAGAGGATCTCCTCCGGATGCGCCCGACCCGGCCCCGTGGCCTGCGTGGCCACCTGCTTGACGCCAGCGGCGTCGACGTACTCGAACGCCGCGGAGAACGGGAAGTTCAGCGTGTGCCGAAGGTCGTCGAGCACACGCGGCCACCACGACTCCCGCTCCTGGAAGGCCACCGCGTCGATCCGGCGCAGCTCCAGGCTCAGATCACGGAAGACCGCCGCCGCCTCCTCCAGACCCGAAGCCGACACGATCAACGGGCGTGCGCGGTCCAAGGCCAACAGCGACGCATTGAGCGAAGAGACATCGGTGCTGACGAACATGTCATCCACGACGTCCTGCAGCACGACGGCCTGCACGGCGCCGTCGGGACGCACACACAGGTGAGCCAGGCCGTCGAACCCAATGCGCGGCCAGTCTTCCATCGCCTCATGCGGCCGCGGGCCCGAGGAGCGGGCGGCCACGACGCCGAGAGCCACAGCCTCGTCCAGACCCGGAGCCTGAAAATAGGGAGCGATACTCACCGGCACACCAGCCCCCTCCAAGAGCGCCTGCGCATCCGCCGGCACGCGCGCCCCAAGCCAACTGGCCGGCTCGAACCGGCGTAGCCCCTCACGGCCGAAGTGCCGGACCAGCTCGTCGCCGAGCTCCGGGACAGGGGACGACATGAGAACCTCGCAATACAGACGGACGGCCGACGGTCACAGACGACCCTATCCGCGAGCACTGACTGCCGCCGACCGCCGCGTGAACGCAGTACGCCGCCGACCGCGCAACATGTGATCAAGCAATTGCGAAGGCGACGGCCGGCGTGCGGCAGTGGGCCGTGATCACCCGCACCCGACGACAGCCCGTCGCCAGCGCACGCCGGGAGTATTTCCGGACCCAATACACATTCAGGCCGACCGGCCACCGGCTCAGCCGAGCCTGTGGCATCGATCCTGCTGCGCGGCCGGGCGATTGGACCAACTCCTGGCAGCCGCGCTGGTGTCGGCACGGCCACAAGGCCCGGACACCGACGATATCCACTGGCGTTGACCACGAACTGCACTGGCTCCGTACGATCGCATCGCGCCGGTGGACGTCCCTGGCACCTGCCGTACGCGGGTCCATTTGCTCAGCAGTGCACCGATCGACCAGCCTTGTCGCTGCATCCGGCTGACCGGGAGCGATCTCCGGTTGACATGCACTGTCTCCCCTTGAGTCTGCAGACGGTTGTCGAGGGGCCTGCGGGCCTTCGTGCTATCGCACGCCTCGGCGAGCCGTTCGGGCTAACGGTGGGAATTGGGATGCCACCACAGTTCTTCGGTCAGCCTCTCCCAAGGAATCCGCATGTGGAGGTACTCGGATCCATAGACGACGACGGCTCGCGTCTGCTCGAGAAAGATCTCCAGGTCGCTCGAGCGCATGGCGAGTTTGGCCCGTCACTCCGGCGAACTGAGCCTGATGAACACGCTCATAGGCCCTTCCTGCCCGAGAGGTGCCTCGGCTCTGTAAACCGTGACGTCTCCCGCGCCGGAGGAACGACGCAGCCCTTCGACGAGGAGCTCGCGCGCGAAGATCCACTCGACTTGGGCTCCTACCCGTTCGCCAGCCGGATGCGGCCAGCAGTGCGTCGAAGTCGTCTGTGTCACTTCGAGCGGCGTCGAGGTCGAGGTCCATGGCTTTCCTTGTCGGCTCCGTCATCGCGGTCCCCCCTCGCCGGGGTTCCTGCCACCGCGCCGTGACGGCCCCGGAGCTTGACTCGTACCACCCGGGGGCAAAGGCAGCGCGCCCGGCTACAGCAACCACAACCGGACACCGTCGCCGCATCGGCTGTGTCGCCCTGCCAGCAATCGGGAGTCGTCATGAACGACCGCGGTCCCCTCCTCGGCCAGCGCTCCGCCGTCGTCTTCCTTCTCGGCATCCTCACCGCCCTCGGTGCAGGCCTCCTCACCTTCCACAAGGGCGGCACGACCGCCGACGCCGTCCTCGTCGGCGGCGCCTCCTTCGCCGCCTCCGTCGCCTTCTTCCACACGATCATCGAATACAGGCCCATGCCACGGGACGGCTACCACCTCCATGGCTCGGCCACCAGGCGGCTGACTGCGATCGAAGCGCGCAACGGATCCACAGCACCGACGATCCCGCGAACTCCCCACCGCCAGCAATCCAGCCGGATACGGGAGTAGGCCCCGGCCGTGCCAGCTTCAGAAGACGCGAATGCAGCCGCGCCGTCCAAAGGCAGCGAGGCCGCGTTGTGGGCAGGCAGCCCCGCCAGAACCGTTCCGACAACCCCCTGGGCTGCTTGACGCGCAGGTGACGGGCGGGCTTCACCCCCCCCGGTCCGCAGGGTCGGCGCGCAGCGAGACCGCGTAGCCGACCGCCCAGGTCCGCCTTCCGGCCTCCGCAGGTGGCCAGCCCCTCGCACAACGGCGCGTCAGGCGTGTGCAGCGGTCAAGTTTCCGGAAGTCTCGTCCTCAAAAGCAATCCCATCTCTCCAGGGGCACTCGTGAGTGACGCCGTAGTAGAACCCCGGCCGGGCCAGGCGGCGTTCGTTCGCACGGACGATCGAGATGCCGACACCGTCTCCCAGGTAATACAGGTCCTCGCCATCGGGGCGCAGCTCAGCGGCCACAAGTACCTGCTGTCGGAAGCGGACACGCAGGACGGCGGCATGATTGACGAACTTGAGGCCCCCAAGGTGGCCCCTCTCCGTGACAGCGTCACTCTGGAGGAATGCCTCGCGTATGCGAGAACTCGGCATCCGGAGAATGAGAGCATCGCTCTTGCTGTGGCTGGTCGTCCGTTGCGGGCCGGTCTTCAGGCAGAAGCCCGACGTGTCCTGTGGTACGACCTGCGCGGCTCTGCAGACGAACCGAGCCGGCAGGTCGCGGCGGTTGCTTTCCTCCGCGCCGCACTGCACTCCGACGACGAGGAGGAAGAGCTCCTGCGGGTCGCTGCCGCCTCAGAGCTCACCTGGCAGCCGGGCGGCAGGACTCGAAGCCGGCAGGCCGGCGCCGAGCAATCCGTCAGGAGCGTCCTGGAGGCCGGGCTCACCTCCGACTCCGAGGACGTCCGCGTCATGGCCGGCAACGCACTGTCCGGCCTGGCACAGACGGACGAGGCCCAGCCGACCGTCGCCGACACTGGCGGCGAGCCGGACACCGCCGAAGCCGACACGGGGACCTCCCAGCCTCCCGGCCCAACTGGCATCCCCGGCACAGGCGCACTGGCGCCACCCGGCACCACTGGCGCGGTCCAAGAATCGTTGATCATCCACGGCACCTGGGCGAACAAGAAGCCCAGCGGCCAATGGTGGCGGCCCACGGGCGCCTTCCACCAATTCCTCGCGAACGACCAACTCGGGACCGGCCTGTACGCAGGGGACGACCCCTTTGAATGGTCGGGGAACAACAGCGACCACCAGCGGGACGTTGCGGGCAAGGCACTGAGATGGTGGGTCGATCGGCAACAGGGCACCGGCTGGCTGAAGACAGCCTTCGCCCACAGCCACGGCGGCACCGTGCTGCTGTCAGCTGCCGCCTACCGCAACCTGAGGGTCGACCTCATGGTCGCGCTTGCCTGCCCGGACTACGACTGGGACAAGAAACCTAAAGTCCAGAACATCGACGGGAATGACATCGACGGGAATGATGCAGTCGAGATCATCAAGCAGAACGTTCCGTTGATCATCTCCGTTCGCGCCAAACACGACCCCGTCCTGCTCGCCGACCGCAAGAGTGCGCTCGGAAAACGCCGGTCGTCCGCACTGAAAGGCATCGTTGACATTGAACTCAAGGGTGCCGGTCACGCAGGCGTTCACGACGACAGCGTCTGGCAGAACAAGCAAGTCGCACAGCAGGTCCTGACAAAAGCCACACAGAATAATTGGAGCCCGTAACCGGGCAGGCGCGCCTCACCATAGCGGTTAGGGCCAGACCCTTTCCGTCGATCCGGGCATACCAGCCGGCGTGAGGAGCTGGGGCGGGCCGCGTACCGGGCTGCCGCGCAGTCGGCGTCGGCCACCAATTCAGCCACTGCGACGTGTGATGCCAGCGCGGTCGACCGCACGGTGCACGAAGAGTCCCGGGCTCCGGGATCGGTGATCGGCGCAGGCTACGAATACACGTACGGGCGGCCGTCCATGGAGTTGTGGGCGTCGGTCCGCAGCGCTTGGATCATGGCGCGCGGGCCGCGCCTTTCTGCGTGCCCGGCGCGGCTCCGAACCGCCGGTGCATTGGGCACCGCAGCGTCAGGTTGACTCTCGCTGGCGATGGAAGCAGTCCTTCCAGGTGCGCGACGGGCTGCTGAAGGACTGAGACCTTTCCCCGCCGTCACTCCTCCCGGGCTCGAGCGCCCGGGAGGAAGTCTGCTTCGAGGGCGAGCAGGTGGCGGATGGCGGGAGCGAGCCACGCGGTGTCCCACCGGTGGTCCGCCGGGGCATCCCGGTAGGCGTCATGGGGGATGCCGAGCGTTTCGAGGAGCTGACGGCCGGCGGTCCAGTCGGCTTCCAGGGTGCCGATGCCCCCGAGCGCGATACGGCGGGGCCCTTGGAGGGCTCGGGCGTGGCGGCGCAGGTTGTGCCGCACGTCGTACTCGTCGAGCCGTGCGATGCTGCCGGCGACTTCTACGAGCTGCGGGTGGGGCGGCCGGTCGCTGAGCAGTGAGGCGTCCCAGACGCTGGCGATGGCGAAGTTGCCGGGGTGCCGGGTCAGCAGGTTGAGGGCGGCGAAGCCGCCCTTGCTGAATCCCAGCAGGTGTACCGGGGGCCGGTCCTGCGTGCCGAGCATGGCCAGGACGGTCGGCAGGACCAGGTGGACGAGGTGGTCCTCCTGCTGGCAGTCGACCCGGGTGGCGTGGTTGACCAGCCAGGGCGACTCGCTGAACGTCGGTGCGGCGTAGGCGGTTCCGTCGCGCAGGTGGGCCGGGAGCCGTCGGATCTCGGCGAGGCTGTTGCCGTACTTGTGCCCGTCGTCCTTTTCGAGGGCAGGACGAACACAACTCTGCGGACACGCTGCTCGGGCCAGAGGACGGTGACCTGCGTTCCGGGCCGTTGGAAGGGGCTGTCCAAGTGGACCGACCGGGTGCCCGCGGGCAGGGTGCCGGCGTTGTGGACGTGTGCCTGGCTGTGCGGGAGTGCGGGGTGTTCATGGGCGGAGGGCGGCGAAGGCATCGTGGTAGGTCTCCCAGTTGTCGCAGTTGAACCGGAGTCGTCCGGCCGGAGCGCCAGCGCCGTGAGGCGGTTGCCGGCGGCTCCACCGTCACCGTCATCAGCTCCATCCCCGTCGACGACTGCTGGATGCGCGACAGCGGCCCCGTCTTCCGTACGGACGGCGCCGGCAGCCTGGACGCCGTGGGCCTCAACTTCAACGGCTGGGGCAACAAGCAGGCCCACGCCAAGGACGCCCTCGTCGCCGGACGGATCGCCGCCTACATGGGCGTCCCCTTCACCTCCGCCGATCTGGTCGGCGAGGGCGGTGCCATCGAACAGGACGGCGCCGGCACCCTGATGGCCACCTGCAGCAGCCTGGTGAACCGCAACCGCAACCCCGGGATGTCGGAGCGGCAGCTGACCTCGGCGATGTGCGAGGCGTACGGCGCGTCCAAGGTCATCTGGTTCGACGGTGTCCGGGGCCGGGACATCACCGACGACCACGTCGACGCCACGTCCCGCTTCCTCGCCCCCGGCGAGGCCCTCGTCCAGATGCCCCTCGCCACCGACAACGACGCCTACGCCCGCGACGCGCGCCAGCAGTTCAGCATCCTGTCCGCGTCGACGACGGCCACCGGCGCCCCGATGGACGTCATGCGCCTCCAGGGCCCGGATTACGAGAAGATCCGCTCCACCAGCCGGGACTTCCTCGCCTCCTACGCCAACTACTACCTCTGCAACGGGGCCGTGATCAGCGCCCACTTCGGCGACACGCGTGCGGACCAGGCGGCCAGGGCGACCCTGGCCCGCCTCTACCCGGACCGCGTCATCGAGCAGCTGAACATCGACCGCCTGGGCACGGGCGGTGGCGGCATCCACTGCGTCGCCCAGCAGCAGCCCGCCGCCTGATCCGGACCGCGATCAGCGTGCGACGGCGTAGACGATCAGGTTGTCCACGGGGTGGCCGGCCGCGTCGAACGCGCCGTCGCACGTGATCAGTCGCAAGGCGCGCCCCTTCGTGGCCCCGTAGACCCTCTCCGTGGGAAAGGCGCTCTTCGCGACGGTCTCGGTGCCGGTGACAGTGAACCGGACGGTGCCGCCGGCGCTGTCGCGTACGTCGACCGTCGCGCCCTCGCGAACCCGCTTGAGGTCGTGGAACACGGCCTCGCCGAAGCGGGTGTCGTTGTGGCCGATGATCACCGCTGCGCCGGGCTCTCCCGGCCGGGGGTTCCCGGTGTACCAGCCTGCCGTCATCCCCTTGTCGGCAGGCGGCACTTCGACGGTGCCGTCGCGGTTGAGGCCGAGCCTCATCAGGTCGCTGTCGATGCCGAGAGACGGTATGGACACGTGTGTCGGGACCGTCTTCGTGTCCTTGCCCCGGCCCGGATCGCTCGCGGGAACGTGTGACGCCGTCGCGGCCGGGGGCGGTCCGGTGTTCGTCGCGCCGCTCGGTCCGCCCTCGGCGCCGTCGGTCGCGCAGGCGCCGACGGTCGTGGTCAGGACGAGACACAGCAGCAGGGGCCGGGCGTGCGTCCGCCAGGTGCGGATGCGCCGGCCGATCGTGCGGGTCATGGGGGCTCCAGGGGCGGAGCCGTGGTGCCGCCGCGGTTCGACGGCACCACGACACATTTCGGTCAGTCGTTGAGGTGGACGGTGCCTCGGCGGCGCGTCATGGCGGTGCCGGCGCCCACGAGGAGCGCCGTGCCGACGACCGCCCCGGCGATGGTGGTGGCACTGTTCCCGCTCTGCTCGGCCACCCGCTCACCGGCGGCGACGCCGCCGCGCGGGGCCGCCACCTCGCCCGTGGCCC
>NZ_JBFAYB010000042.1:0-69581 GCF_040681075.1 Streptomyces sp. NPDC051907
GCCGGATCGGCTCAACCGCCACGTAGGCGCGTCCCTCTATCGGGTCGCCGGCCCGCATCGGCAGGTAGAAGCCACGCGCCATGAAGGCCGTTTGCGCCGCGGGCGGTCGCGCTGGGCAGGGCGGCTGCAAGGGAGACGGCGTCCCGCAGACCGAGGTTGAGTCCCTGGCCGCCGACCGGGCTGCACACATGGGCGGCGTCGCCGATCAGCAGCACCCGCCGGCTGCCGTGGCGTGCGGCGAGGCGCCGCTGGGTGTGGAAGGTGCTCGTCCAGCGGCATTCGCGGACGACCGCCGTCCACCCGCGGGCGGCCGCCTCGGCGGCGAGCGCCTCCGGGCCGTCCGCTCCGCCCGGCGCGGGGCCGTGCGGCAGGTGCAGCACCACCCGGGCCCAGCCGTCGAGGTGCATCGGCAGCACCACGAGCAGCCCGCGGGGCCCGCCGACCATGTGCACGCGCGTCGGGTCCAGCGAGGGACCCTCGACTCGCAGGTCGGCGAGCTGCCACAGGCCGGCATAGGTCCGGCCGTGAAACGCCGTACCGGTCAGGGCGCGCAGTGTGCTCGACGCGCCGTCGGCCGCCACCACCCAGCGGGCGCGCAGGGGGTCGAGGGAATCCGACAGCAAGGTGACGCCGTCGGCGTCCTCGTCGACCGACCGTACGGCCGTCGAGCGGTGCACGCGCACACCCATGCGCTCGGCCTCCGCGGCGAGCATGCCCTCGGTCGCACACTGCGGGACGGTCAGGATGTACGGGTACGGCGAGCGCAGCCCCGCCATGTGGAAGCCGCCGAGCCTGCGGCCCTGCGACCACATCTCCACCGTGTCCACGCGCCGCCCCAGCGGGTGCAGCGACTCGGCCAGCCCGCTCGGGGCCAGAGCCTCCAGGGTCCGCGCGTGCAGGTCCGTCGCCCGGGACTCGGTCACCGGACCGGGGCGGCGTTCCAGCACCACCACGCCGAGCCCCGCCCGGGCGAGCAGCAGCGCGGCGCTCAGACCGACCGGCCCTGCCCCCACCACCGCCACATCCGCGTCGACCGCCATGTCCGGCACTCTAGCCGGGCCCGGCGGGGCGCCGACCGCGGGCCTGGAGCCGGTTGGGCCTGCTGTCTTGGCCTGCCCACGGCCGCCCTGGCGGTCAGCGGTCAGCGGTGGCCAGCAGCGGTCGTACGGCCGGGAGTTGCCGGTGGCTGCCGTGCGACCGGTCGCCTGGAGCAGTCGCCTGGAGCGAACGGCACATCGTCCCGCCCACGTCCTCGCGCGGCCGATCCACCCCTCGACCTGCGGGAACCCCCGCGTCCGTCAGGGGTGCCGGCGCAGCTCGTACACGGCCAGATGCAGACCCTGCACCGCCTCCTGGGCGCGCCCGCGGTCCCGGCCGTCGTCGATGGCCTCCAGGGCGGCGGCCGCGGCCGTGCGCACGGTGTGCGGCAGCCCCTCGTCGGCGGCGATCCGGTAGGCGAGGGTACGGCGAGCATCCCGTTCTCCGGCGGAGACGGAGGCGGGGCCGGTCAGGGGGAAGGCGGCGGCCTCGTACGAGGCGATCCCGAGGAGCACGGCCTGGGACAGGCCTTCGCCGTAGCCATGGACGGCCGCGTCCGACTCGGCCTGCCTCAAGTCGGCGAAGACCCGGCGGCGGATGACGACCGCGCCGCCCCACGCGGCGACGCCGGTCACCAGCGCCGAGACGACAGCCGCCACCGTCCCGCCCAGCACATACCCGCCGCATGCCGCGACGACGGCCGCGGCGAGCGACAGCAGAGCAGTGATCACCACGTACACGCGGGTGACGGCTTTGGTGTCCATGAGAGGTCAGTATGCCGAGCCCCGCGGACAGGGCACCAGTCGCGCCCTCCGGGCGGACTCCCCGCCCGGCCGAACTGCCGTCGGCCCCAGCTCGCGTGAACTCTCCGGTATCTTCTTCCGGACTCGGTGACGGCGAGTTCCGTGGGAGCAAGTGATGTCGATCGTGCCTGCTGAGCGTCTCGACGCCGAGTGGGTCCGCCGCTGGTGCGAGCGGGCGGACGCCGCCCTCTCGGAGCTGATGCGGTCGTTCCTGCTCCGGCACGGCTTCCCGCCCGGCCCGAACGCGGTCGGCCTCGCAACGGAGGCAAGCCGCCGGGCGACGGACGCGCTCGTGGAACTGACGCCGATCCCCTCCGATCTGACCACGATGTACTGGGTCGTCGACGAGGTGTCCCTGCCCGATGTGGGCGTCGGCTGCTTCGTTCACTCGCCCTCTACGGTCGCAGGGCACTTCCGCGAGTACGGCGCCATACGGATCGACGGAGAGGAGCCTGCGCTGGTCTTCGCCAGCGACGGCGGGGGTCGTCTGTACGCACTGGCCGGGAGCGGACGGGTCTGGATGTCGGCGACCGCCTCCTGGTTCGATCAGTTCGATCTTGCCGCGGCCAGCCTCCAGGAGTTCCTCGAAGGGCTGGAGCGGCGGATCGCCGAGCAGCTCTGAGCGACGGTCGACGAGTAGCCGACCCGGCGTCTCCCACCGGCAGGAGCAGAGCCGCGAAGCCCCCAGGCTCTGCTCCCGCTCCCCAAGTGGCCCAGTTCCATAATGGAGTTGGGCTCAGTGAACGGAGAAACCGCCGTCGACGAAGATCGCCTGGCCGGTGACATAGCTGGACGCCCGGCTCGCCAGGAACACGGCCGCTCCGGCGAAGTCCTCGCCCAGGCCGTTGCGTCCGACCATCGTGCGTGCGGCCAGCGCCGCCACCCTCTCCGGGTCGGACGACAAACGCGCGTTGAGCGGGGTCATGACGAAGCCGGGCACCAACGTGTTGCAGGTGACGCCGTGCGGCGACCACGCCTCGGCCTGAGAGCGCGCCAGCGACTCCAGCGCCCCCTTGGACACCCCGTAGGCGCCGCTCTGGACGAACGCCCGGTGCGCCTGCTGGGACGTGATGTGGATGATCCGTCCGAAGCCCCGCTCGGCCATGCCGGGCCCGAAACGATGGCCCAACAGGTAGGGCGCCTCCAGGTTCACCGCCATCGTGACGTCCCACACCTCGTCGCCCAGCTCGCTCATCGGCGGCCGCAAGTTGATCCCGGCGCTGTTGACGAGGATGTCGGGCTCGCCGAACACCTCGGCTGCCTGCTCCGCCGCCGCGCGCACACCGTCACGGGATCCCAGGTCGGCGCTCACCCAGGCCGCCCGGCAGCCGTCCGCCGTCAGCTCGTCGACTGTGGCGGCCAGTTCCGACTCCTTGCGCGCCACGATCACGACGCTCGCCCCCGCTCGCGCGAGAGCCCCGGCGATGGCTCGGCCGATGCCGGAGCTGCCACCCGTCACCACGGCGACCCGGCCGTCCAGCGAGAACAGTTCGGAGAGGTAGCTATGCGAGTCCATGCCCGCACCCTAGACGGCTCGTCCACGGCGACCGTGCCCGGGGCTGGGGCCCTCGGCGCGGCGACCGCACAGTGCGCTACGGCGAGTTGGACAGATGGGGAGTCGAGTCAGCCGAGCGGCTTCGCCAGGAACTCCTCGAACGTGCCCTTGCCCACCGCCCGTTGTGGCGTCAGATGCCCGCCGTCCCGCGCAGCACGGAAGGCCTTTCCCGGCAGGCGGACGTTCAGCAGGCGACGGCGGCGACCGCTCGCCCGCAGATAGGCGCGGGCCAGGTCGGGGAACGTGCGCACCTGGGGGCCGCCCATGTCCGCGACGCGCCCGGCGGGGCCGCCCAGGGCCAGTTCGGCCAGCCGGTCGGCGACCTCCGACACCTCGATCGGCTGGTCGCGGAGGCCTGCCGGCAGCAGCAGGACCGGCAGCTTCGCCAGGCCCTGCAGAATCTGCAGCACCAGGTCGTGGAACTGCGTCGTACGCAGCACGGTCCAGCCCAGCCCCGAGTCCTCGATCAGCCGCTCGACGGCGAGCTTCGTCCGGTAGTAGCCGAGCGGCACCCGGTCGACGCCGACGATCGAGATATAGACGAGGTGGCGGACTCCGGCCCGCCGCGCCGCCGCGATCAGATGGCCGGCGGCCCGCTCGTCCCCGCCCCGCGGTGAGGAGGCGCAGTGCACGATCACCTCCACCCCCTCGACGGCGGCATCGAGACCGGCGCCGCCCTTGACCAGATCGACGGCGTACGGCTCGGAGTGCCGGCTGAGCACGCGGACCTCGTGCCCGCCCTCACGCAGCCGCTCGGTGACGAGCCGTCCGAGCGTTCCCGTGCCGCCTGTCACCAGAATCGTGGTCATGTCCTCTTCCGTCCTTTCGACGACCGTGCCTGTACGACTCACCGGATCGGCCCCGTGCCGGGTCCCTGGAGGTGCTGCCCGTCCCTCGACGCTCTGCTCACGCGAACTCCGTCGACGAGCCCGGCACCGCCGCAGCACGGTCCCGACCTCCGGGTGGCGAAGTCGGGAGCCCCGTCAGCTCTACCGGTCATGATGTCGCCGGCGAGCCTCGTTCGCCTCGCGGACGACCGCCCACGCGTCCGCTACGGGACCCACGTGCCCGAGCTTGTCGGGGTTGATCACCGAGCGGATCGTCTGGATCCGTCCGTCGAGCACGTCGAGCGAGAAGGTGTTGAGGACCTTGCCGTCCCGGTCGCGCAGGACCGCGCCCGGCTGTCCGTTCACCTCGTGCGGCTCCACCATGACGCCGATCTCGACGAAGGGCGTGGCGAGCGCGGCGAGCAGCCGGGCCACGTTCTCGGCGCCGACGATGCTCCTGGCCCACTGCGGGGCCTTGCCGCCGCCGTCGCCGACCATCTGGACGTCTGCGGCGAGCAGCTCCTTCAGCCCGTCGACGTCCCCTTCCCTGAAGGCGTCGAAGAACCGCTCGGCGAGCTCCTCGCGCTCCTTCCGGTCGGCCTCGAACCGGGGCCGGCCCGCGTCCATATGGCGACGCGCCCGCACGGCGAGCTGGCGGCACGCCGCCTCCGAGCGCCCCACGGCCGACGCGACATCCGGGAAGCCGAACCCGAACACCTCGCGCAGCACGAAGACCGCACGCTCGAGCGGGCTCAGCCGCTCGAGCAGCAGCAGCGCCGCCATCGACAACGAGTCGGCCAGCTCCGCCGAGCGCTCCGGGTCCTCAAAGGGATCGGTCAGCAGCGGCTCGGGGAACCACGGCCCGACGTACTTCTCCCGCCGGAGGCGGGCCGACCGCAGGACGTCGATCGAGATCCGGGTGACCACGGCCGAGAGGAAGGCCTTGGCCGACGTGGGCTGGGTCGGGGAGGACTCCCAGCGCAGCCAGCTCTCCTGGACCGCGTCCTCCGCCTCGCTCACGCTGCCGAGGATCCGGTAGGCGATCGAGAACAGCAGGGGCCGCAGCTCCTCGAACTCCTCGGTCCTGGTCACGCCAGCTCCTCCTTGAAGCCTTCTCGCCACGACGGATAGCGAAGCTCCCAGCCGAGCTCCCGCTTGGCCTTGGCGTTGGAGAAGCCGCGGCCCTCGGTCATCATCGTCACCGCCACCTCCCCGGCCAGCAGCCGGGCAAGCCACGTGGGGACCCGCATCGGCGGCTTCGCGCCCGCGCACCGGGCCAGATAGGGCAGCCACTCGCGGGCCGGGGCCGGTTCGTCGTCGACGATGTTGAACACGCCTCTCGCCTTCTGCTCCACGGCCAGGACGGTGGCGCTCGCGGCGTCGTCGAGGTGCACCCACGAGCTGTGGCCGGCGCCGCTCCCGACGAGCGGGAACTGTCGCTTGCGTACCAGCTCGACCTGGTCGTCGGTGGCGCCGGGGCCGTAGAGCCCGCCGTACCGCAGGGCCGCGCCGCCGGCCTTGACGACGACGTCCTCGAGATACCGGATCGCATCCGCCACCGCGCGTGCCTTCGTCCCCGTCTCCGGGTCCAGCGGGTCCTCCTCGGACTTCACCCATCCGCCCGTGCGGACGCCGTTCCAGCTGCCGTAGCTCTGCGCGACGACGTGGGACACGCCGGTCGCCTCGGCGGCGGCCAGCAGGTGGTCCGTCCCCTCGGTGCGCAGCCGGATCGTGGTGGCGAACCAGCGGTCGATGTGCTTCAGATCGGGCTTTCCGGCGTGCGCCGGGGAGATCGCGGTCATCTGGTGCACGATCGCGTCCGGCCGGGCAGCGCCCACCGCCTCGCCGACCGACATCGCGTCCAGCCCGTCCATCACGACGGCATGGGCGCCCAGCTGCTCCAGCAAGCCCGACTTGGCCGCGCTCGTCGTCGTAGCCGTCACCTGGTGGCCCCTGGCCACGAGCTGCGGCACCAGCCGCCGCCCCAGGACCCCGGACCCGCCTGCTACGAATACCCGCACGACCATCACCTTCCCGACTCCACAGACGACCCTCACCCATGAGACGAGACAGCCCCGTCATCTGTGACATGGGAGCGCGGACGGCTGGGAGCGGAGGCGGATCCGGCCGCCGATCGCGGCGATGTCAGCTGCGCTCTGTGTGCCGGCCCTGCTCGTGGAGATAGTCGCCTATCTCGGCGGACGCATGGAGCATGGCGAGGGCGCGTGTGTGGAGGCGGTGGCGACGGTCGGCGATCGCCGACCCCGCCGAGGCCGGGGAGGCGACGTCGCGCAGCTCGCCCAGCAGCGGCGCGATCTGGGTCAGGAGATACCCGCTGCGTCGCAGCTGGTGGACGATGTCGGCGTCGCGGACGTCGCTGGGGGAGTAGGTCCGGTACCCGGTGACGGAGTCGCGCCGCGGGTGGAGCAGCCCGGCGCTCTCCCACCGACGCAGTGTGGCCGGACGGAGGCCGAGCCGGTGCGCCAGGGCGCCGATGGTGGTGGGCCGATGGGTCGGCCGCTCGTCGGGCGCGTGCGTCAGCTCCGTGAGCGCCTGCTCGACGGTGTCCAGCGTCTGCCGGTCGGTGAGCAGTTCGGCGTGGCTGCGGTCGATGACGGTGAGCGCCTCGTCGGTACTGCCGGTGTTGAGCAGTGTCATGACCGACCGGGCTTCGGCGTGGCCGTGGGCCGGGATCAGGGCGAGAAACGTGCGCAGCGCGGCGGCGTGCGTGCTGGTGTAGTGCCGGTAGCCCGACGCGGTGCGCTCGGCGGCGGGCAGGATGCCGGCCGCTTCGTAGTTGCGGACCGCCTGGCCGGACAGTCCGTGCGGCCGCGCCAAGTCCACGGGCCTCATACGTACTCCTCCAGGTGTGGCGCCCGGTTGAAGGTTGCTGCCGTTCCTGCCTGCGAATTCCGCGCCAACCTTCAACCGAAACGTCAAAGATACCATCGAAGCCATGACACACGATGAGCTGGTGAACGCGGTCGTCGAGCAGTTCCTGAACGAGCGAGAGCAGCGGCCCCGCCTGCTGGCCCTGGGCGAGCCGTTGCACGGCGAGGAGGCCTTCCCGCTGCTGCGCAACGCCCTGCTGCGGCGGCTGGTCGACGACGAGGGGTGTCGCTGCGTGGCGCTGGAGTCGGGCTGCCTGGCGGGGCGCGTAGTCGACGACTACGTACACGGCGGCGACGGCCGTCTCGACCAGGTGATGACCGACGGCGTCAGCCACGAGTTCAGGGGCTGTCCGGCGAACCGTGCGCTGGTCGAGTGGATCGGCGAGCACAACCGCGTGCGACCCCCGGCCGACCGGGTCCGGTTCGCCGGCTTCGACGCGCCGATAGAGCACAGCGGAGCGGAGAGCCCCCGCGCGGCCCTGCGCGTGCTGCACACCTTCCTCGCGGCCAACTGCCCGCCTGTGCCGCACGAGTGGAGCCGGATCGAGGCGCTCCTGGGCGACGACGACCGGTGGACCAACCCCGACGTCGTCATGGACCCCTCGCAGTCCATCGGCGACTCGGCCGACGTCCGCGAGCTGCGATCGATCACCGAGGACCTCGGCTGGTTGCTCGCCTCCCAAGCGCCCCAGTTCACCGCGGACGGCTCGGCGGAAGCGCTGCGGGACGCCGAACTCGGCGCCCGTACCGCCGCCGGTCTGCTCGCCTACCACGTGACCTTGGCGCGGACCGATCCCCAGGAGCGGCTCGCGCGAGGCCTCGGGATTCGCGACGCGATGATGGCGGCCAACCTGCACGCTCTCGTGACCCGCGAACGCGAACACGACCACGGGCCCGTCCTGGCCTACGGCCACAACGAGCACATGCGACGCGGCGAGCTGCGCATGCAGGTGGGCGACATGGACCTGCGGTGGACCCCGGCCGGCGCCCACCTCGCCCGCACACACGGTCCGCACTACGCCGTCATCGCCACCGCGATCGGATCCGCCCCGCACCTGGGCATCGACGAGCCAACGGCGAACACCGTGGAAGGCCTCCTGGCCGCGACCACGTCGGCGCCACGGCTC
Source organism: Streptomyces sp. NPDC051907 (assembly GCF_040681075.1). NCBI lineage: Bacteria > Bacillati > Actinomycetota > Actinomycetes > Kitasatosporales > Streptomycetaceae > Streptomyces > Streptomyces sp. NPDC051907. The sequence continues at coordinate 8,242 of NZ_JBFAYB010000042.1, forward strand.
GTGTCCGCCGCCGAGCTGGTCAAACTGGTCGCGGGAGCCGCCGACCTGACCCGGCGCACATCTGAGAACCGCGGCTACTTCCCGCTCGACCCCCACGCGCTCGACGCTGTCGACGCCGTCCTGTTCCTGCCGCACATCGACCCGCCCGAGCCGGCGACGGAGGCCTCCGCCGTTCGTTAGCGCCAGGTGTACGACGAAGAGGGCGCGCGCCGGGAGTCGCGGTGCGGCGAACGGCGCCCGTCGCGGCGCTAGCGTGCGGCGAGCCGCTCCAGCAGGGCGGCGCTCCGTGCCAGTAGCGCCCGCTCCTCATCGGTGAGTTCGGCCTCGATGGCCTGCGCGAGCCAGCCGGCCCTGCGGCCGCGCTCCGCCTCGAGCGCGACCCGGCCCGCGTCCGACAGCTCGACCAGCGACTTGCGGCCGTCGGTGGGGTGCGCCCGGCGCGTGATCAGGTTCTGTTCCATGAGCAGCCCCACCGCCCGCGCCATCGACTGGGGGCGTACGCGCTGATCCGCGGCGAGGTCGCTGGTGGTCATGGCGCCGTTGCGGTCGAGCGCGCCGAGCACGGCGGCCTGGCCCAGCGGGATGCGGTCCTCGTGTTTGACGCGTCGGGTGAGCTTGCCCATCGCGATGCGCAGTTCAGCGGCGATGGCGGCGGCTTCCGAGGTGGGCATAGGGCACTTTACCCCGTTGCTCAGGACAGCTGTGCACCTGACCTGCACAGCAAAGCTGCGCAGCAATACTGCACAGCAAAACTAAGCAGCATTGCTGTATGGTCTGGCTCTGTCGGGCTCAGCGCCAGCGTCGTCGCAGCCAGGGCCACGGCACACGACCCAGGGGAAGGGACTCCCATGTCCGCAAAGTCAGTCGCACCCGCCGGCATCACCGACATCACCGGCATCGCCGACGCCGCCATCGAGACCGTCACCGCCCGCCGGATCATCGACAGCCGGGGCAACCCCACGGTCGAGGTCGACGTCGTCCTGGCGGACGGGTCCCTGGGGCGCGCGGCTGTCCCCTCCGGCGCCTCCACCGGTGCCCGGGAGGCCGTGGAGCTGCGCGACCAGGACTCCGCGCGCTGGCACGGCAAGGGCGTCGACCGCGCGGTGGCCCACGTCAACGGGGAGATCGCGGCGGCCGTGCGCGGCCAGGACGCGGCGGACCAGGCGGGTCTCGACGCCGCGCTGATCGCCCTCGACGGCACCGCTGCGAAGTCCCGGCTCGGCGCCAACGCGATCCTCGGCGTCTCGCTCGCCGCCGCCAAGGCCGCCGCGGCGGCCCGCCGCCAGCCCCTCTACCGCTACCTCGGCGGCGCCGACGCCTGCCTTCTGCCGCTGCCGATGATGAACATCGTCAACGGCGGCGCCCACGCCGACAACCCGCTGGACTTCCAGGAGTTCATGATCGTGCCCGTGGGCGCGGACACCTTCGCCGAAGCCGTCCGCATGGGCAGCGAGGTCTTCCACACCCTGCGTCGCGATCTGCTGGCCGCCGGGCACTCCACGGGCGTCGGCGACGAGGGCGGCTTCGCGCCCGCGCTGCGTACCGCCGAGGAGGCGCTCGACTTCGTGATGACCGCCGTCGAGCGCACCGGCTACCGCCCCGGCACGGACATCGGCCTGGTCATGGACCCGGCGTCGTCGGAGTTCTTCCGCGACGGGGTGTACGACTACACGGGCGAGGGGGTGCGCCGCACCCCCTCCGAGCACGCCGACTACCTGGCCAAGCTCATCGACTCCTACCCGGTTCTCTCCATCGAGGACCCGATGGCGGAGAACGACCTGGACGGCTGGCGCGAGCTGACCGCCCGCGTCGGCGACCGCTGCCAGCTCACCGGCGACGACGTGTTCTGCACCAACGAGACGCTGCTGCGCGAGGGTATCCGCACCGGCGTCGGCAACTCGGTCCTGGTCAAGGTCAACCAGATCGGGACCCTGACCGAGGCGCTCGCCACGGTGGCCACAGCTCACGAGGCGGGCTGGACAGTCGTCATGTCGCACCGCTCGGGCGAGACGGAGGACACCACCATCGCGGATCTGGCGGTGGCGACCGGCTGCGGTCAGATCAAGACCGGCTCGCTCTCCCGCTCCGACCGCACGGCGAAGTACAACCAACTGATCAGGATCGAAGAGGAGTTGGGCGACTCGGCGCGCTTCGCGGGCCGCTCCGCACTGCGTCGGGCGTGAACAGCCGGCAGAGGTAGACAGCGAGCGGGCCCCCGGACCGATCGGGGGCCCGCTCGCGTGCCGGGGAGACGGATCTTCCTGGGAGTCTCAGTGAGCGACCGCCGGGGGCAGGCAACCGGTCTCGGGGTAGTGGCCGTTGACGTCCGCCCACACACGGTCTTCGCTGACGGCGCCCGTGACGCAGGCGGTCTCGGCGATCCAGATGCCGTAGGCGCTGCCTTCGGCGTGTTCCATCCCGGTGCCCACCTGCCGTCCTTGCACGGAGAGGTGGGCGGGGCCGGCGAGCTGCGCGAGGACGGGCCGCACCTCGTCCGGGCTGATCCTGCCGCTTCGCCGCAGCTCGTCGAGGGCCCGATGGACCTCGGCGGCCTTCTGCCGGGCTCGCTTCTCGTCCTGCGGGCTCATCTCGCCGGCCCGCCGGGCCCGGTTGTCGTCGGCGTAGTTCGGTGGTGCGTCGCGCTGCGCGTCCGGGGTGGCGGTGTCCGGCGAGCTGGACGGGCTGGTGCCGTTGAGGTTGGAGAACACTTCGTCCGAGCTGGGCCCGCAGCCCGTGAGAGCGAGGAAGGCGACTGCGGTCGCGGCGGCGGCGGTACGTGTCCGTGGAGGCATGATCGGATTCTCCCCGCGCCGGTGCTGGGGTTCATGAGTACGGCTACTCAATCGAGGAGCTGAGCGCACAGCCCGTCGACCGCGAGCCTGTCCACACCCTGGGACAGACCGTCCTCGGGCTGAAGGCCGCAGTGGGCGTGATGGCAGGATGAGCGTATGTCGATCAATCAGCCGTGGTCAGGGCTTCACAGCGACCTGCTGGCGGCGAGGACGCAGGTGTACGACCCGAGTGGCTTCGCCTGCTCGCAGCCGGCGCCCGAACCGGAGAGCGCCGAGTACGCGGCTCACGGTTTCACACTCGACGGGCTGACGGTCCGGTTCCGTGTGGCCAAGACCACCCCGACGAAGGTCGGCCAGTTCGTCACGGTGTGGCAGCGGTCCTCGGAAGGGCCGATCCGGCCCTTCGACGTCGCCGACGGGGTGGACCTCTTCGTTATCAGCTGCCGCGACAGCGACCGGTTCGGACAGTTCGTGTTCCCGCGGGACGTGCTGTGCGAGCGCGGGGTGGTGTCCGGAAACGGCTCCGCCGGGAAGCGAGGGTTCCGCGTCTACCCGCCGTGGGTGACCACAGCCAATCGGCAGGCACGCAGCACCCAGGCGTGGCAGGTGAACTACTTCCTGCACCTCGACGAGCCTGTCGACCAGGCGCGTGTGCGCGCGCTCTACCACCTGTAGGCCCGCCTGCCACCGGTAGGCCCACGCCTCGACCGGCGTGCAGGAGCGCGACGTCATGCGTCATACCTCGTACTCGTCGGGGATGCGCAGTCCCGGGCCGCCGGCCTCCAGGCCGAGGGGGACGGCGCGGCCCTCCGGCTCCTCCCACGGCTCCTGGCGGCCGAGCGCGGTGAGGTCGAGATGGGGGTAGCCGTTGTGGAACTCCTCGATGCCACGGCCGAACGTGGAGTAGGTGTGGAAGACCTCCTCCCCGACGCGCAGAAACGCGCTGATGCCGGGATAGTCGCCGCGCATACTCTCTGACCAGGGGCTTCCGGCTTCGGCGAGCTCGGCCTCGGTGCGGTAGCCGAGCCGCACCGGCGCCACCCGCTCGTCGAGGGTCGTGTGGAAGTCGTAGTTGAAGTCGCTGCCGGCCGAGGAGTACCAGGGGAACGTCCACCCCATCCGCTCCCGGTACGCGGCGAGCTTCGCGTACGGCGCCCGCGTCACGGCGGCCAGCGCGGTGCTGCGGACACGCAGCTGCCTCAGCCTGCCGATGCCGTCGGCCGCGGAGGAGCAGCTGGGACAGCCGGTGTCGCGGGGGTGCTCGGCGCCGTCGGCGTCGATGTCGAAGGTCCACATGAAGTGGTGCACGACCAGCTGGGGCCGCCCCTCGAAGAGATCGAGCAGGCTCGCCTCGCCGTTCGGGCCCTCGAAGGTGTACGGCTTGTCGATGCGGACCATCGGCAGCCGTCGGCGGTCGGCGTTGACCTGGTCACGCGCCCGGGTGAGCTCCTTCTCCTTGACCAACAGCTCCTTGCGGGCGGCGAGCCACTCCTCGCGCGACACCACCTCGGGCAGGTTCGACATCGTCGCCATCTCGGCTCTCCCAGCTGCTCTCGTTCTGCCGTCGGACCAAGCGGGCCACACCTCCAGCTTGCGCCCGGATCAGACCCACTGCGACGAGCGGCGCACGGGGCCGAAGTCCGTACGCGGCGTGCCCCCTCCCGGCTGCGCCGAGCCGGGAGCCGGAGAGTGCTTCAACATCCCGTTTAAACGAATCGGGGGGTAATTAGCCCGTACGTGGCCCACTATTCTCACTGTGAGTGCCTCACTGAATACTGTGAGTGATGTCGACTGTGGTGGTCAGGAGCGGCCAACTCGGTCCAGTGGGCGGGGTCTTGGGGGACTTCGAGCGCTTCGACGACCGGTGCTCCCGCCTCCCCGACTCGGGACCGCCATGTCCGGACGGCATCCATCCACCGCTGGAGACCACGGAGAGGCACGAGCATGAGCGTTGAGGAGCCCGCGAACAAGGACGCGCGGGCGCTGTACCGGGCGATGATCGGCGCGTGTGGCCCGGAGGCCACCGGCTGGACGGGATCGACCGGCCTGACGGGATCCGCGCCCGAGGGCGCGTCGGTCGTGGTGCTGGGCGGCGGGATCGGGGGGCTGACGGCGGCGTACGAGCTGAGCAAGCGCGGCTACCGGTGCACCGTTCTGGAGCCGCAGACCCGGGCCGGCGGCCGCAACCGCACCGCGCGCGCAGGCGACAGGCTCTACGAGATCGGCGCGTCCGGGCAGCCGGTGCTGACCCACACCTGCTCGTTCGACCCCGGGCTGTATCTCAATCTCGGCCCCGGCCGCATCCCGTACCACCACCGCCGGGTCCTGGACTACTGCCAGAGGTTCGAGGTCGCCCTGGAGCCGTATGTCATGGAGACCACGGCGAACCTCGTCGCCCCGTCGGAGGTGTCCCCTCGTGCGCCCGCCGCCGCGCAGCGCTGGCACAGCCGCCGGGTCGCCAACGACGTCCGCGGCCATCTGGCCGCCCTGCTCGTCTCCAAGCTGACCGACGCCGACGACTTCACCGGCGAACTGCGGGATCTCCTGCGCGTCTTCGGCGACCTGGACGAGGCGGGGGAGTACACCGGCTCCACCCGGTCGGGGTACATGCAGGACCCGGAGGTCCACGACTTCCCGCAGCCGATGCCGCCCCTGGACTTCCGTGAACTGGTGGAGTCGAGGTTCTGGAAGTACGGCTTCTACCAGCCCGTCGACTACATGTGGCAGCCCACCCTGTTCCAGCCGGTCGGCGGCATGGACCAGATCGTGAACGCGTTCACCCGCCAGCTCGAGCAGCAGTTCGGCCTCGGCATCACGCTGGGGGCGGAGGTCACCGACGTCACCCTTCCCGACGAGGGCGGAGTCGTCGTCGAGTACGTCCACGACGGGGAGGCCCGCAGCCTCGACGCGGACTACTGCGTCAGCAACATCCCGCTCCCCGTGCTGCGCGGAATGGGGCTCAACAACTTCTCGCCGGAGTTCACCGACGCCATCGCCGCCGTGGGCTTCGCGGCCACGTGCAAAGTGGGCTGGCAGGCGAACAGGCGATTCTGGGAGGACGACACGAACCAGATCTACGGCGGGATCAGCCGCACCTCGCATGTGATCAGCCAGCTGTGGTACCCGTCCAACGACTACTTCTCGGAGAAGGGCACCCTGACCGGCGCGTACAACACCGGCAGGAACGCGCAGTACCTGGGCTCCCTCCGGCCGAAGCAGCGCCTGGAAGCAGCCCGCAAGGGCGCGGTCGCCCTGCACGAGGAGTTCGGGAACACCAGCGTCGTGCCGGACGACAAGGGCGTCACGATCGCCTGGCACAAGGTCCCGTACCAGCTCGGCGGCTGGGCGGGCTGGGACCCGGCGAACCCCGACCACATGGTCGCCTACAAGCAGCTCCTCCAGCCCGAGGGCGGCGGCCGCTTCCTTGTCGTGGGAGACCAGGCGTCGCCCCTGCCCGGCTGGCAGGAGGGGGCGATGATGTCGGCCCAGTACGTCGTCGGCCAGATCCTCGGGCTCCTTCCGCTCACCGTCCCGGAGGTCGTCCGGGTCCCCGACGCCAAGGCCCTCACCGACGGCCTCACCTGACGACGGACTCCGTCCATCGGCCGGCGGCGGCGTACAGGTCGAGAGCAGTCTCCTCGTCGCCGCCGCCGGTGGGTTCGGGCCCCGCCTCCACCGCGGCGCACCCGCCGAGGGCGGTTCGCACGGTCCTGACGACGGCCTCGGGCCAGGAAGGGACTCCACCGACCAGCGCCAGCAACTCAGCGCAGCTCGATCAGGGCCCGGGAGGCGCTTCGTGCGCAGGACGCATCACCGGATCGCCCGGCCCGCTCCCCGCCCCGTCGAGGGACCAGTCCCAGCCGTGCTCGCCCATTCCCTCCTTGGTCCACTCCACCAGCAGCTCCGCCCCCTCCTGGACACGCGACATGTCATGGCCGCCGCCGGTGGCGAACCAGGCCAGCAGTGCGCCGGCCGCGGGCTTGCCGGCATCACAGGCAGAGCACAGCTCGAGGTGGATCGGAAAGCCCTCGTCGTCCTCCTGCGGCATCACGGCACTGGTGATCAGCCGGCCGCCGCAGCGCGAGCACGACGGCAGTCTCTCTGCGAGTTCCACTCGGGTCACACCAGCCTCCTTGCGTTGCCTGCGCCTACCCAAGACGGTGTGAACCGCAGCGTCAACCATCTCGTCGGATCGGCCGCCGCGCCGCCCACACGGGCAGACGGGCGTGCGTGCGCCTATGACGCTGTGTCCGCCCCGCCAACTACTGTCTCCTCCTATGAAGTTGAACATACGTACGCACCGCCGGGTCCGGCTCAGCGCGGCACTGGTCGCGCTGTCCTCCCTGGCGGCCATCCTGACGGGTACGCAGCAGGCCGCTGCCGCCCCCGAGGATGGACGGTTCGAGAAGGTCGACCACTCCGCCTTCGTCCTCTATCCGCGCGAGATACCGGGCGTCGACCCCGGACAGCTCGGGGACCAGACGGCCCGCTCGGTGATCGAGGGCGCAGAGGCGACGAAGGCCGTCACCAGAGCGTCGGTGCCGAGCATCGCCCAGTCGCGGCAGCACACCGGCCGGAATCTGTGCCATACGACCGGCATCAACGGCACGTACAAGTACAACGGCTTCTGCTGGGACAAGACGGATGACGCCACCAGCGCCTACAACGACGCCGGGGGCTGGCATCCGCAAGGCCTGACGGCCTCGCACGACGCAGAGGCGAGCGGCACGGTGGGCGGCCGTCACCTGTATATGCAGGCCTGGTACTACGGCCACGGCAATGGGGCGACCGACCGCGACAAGAAGGCCCGTGTCTCCATACTCGAGTCGACCGGCAAGGACTGGAGCTACGGGCATGTGCTGCTCGTCAGGCCCCAGGGCAGCCGGACCGACCCCGGCTTCCAGGCGGTCGACAACGTCCACGCCGACGGCATGGCGTGGTACGGGAACAGGCTGTTCGTGGCCAACGGCGGCGAGCTGCAGATCTACGACCTGAACCATCTGTGGAAGGTGAACTCCCTCTCCCCGGAGGTGGGGATCAAGGGCGGTGTGTCGTCGGCGGGCCATCACCAGTGGGCCCTGCCGATGGTCGCCCGCTACGGGTACCAGACCAAGGCCCAGGAAACCGCTTGGGAGCAGGCGCACCCCGGCAGGAAGGCCGTCCGTGCCTGTGAAGGCCTCATCGCGTGCCTGAGCTCCCTGAGCGTGGACCGCAGCAGCGGGAGCCTGGTGTCCGGGGAGTACCGGAGCAACTCCACGGAGAAGGTGTTCGAGCACAAGGAAGAAGAGATCGACACGCGTCCGGCGCGGGTGATCACCTGGCCCCTCGCGTCCATCGGCGAAGGGGGCACTGCCCCGGTCACCGCGACGTCCGCCCATGTCGCCCCCGTTCGCCAGCTCCAGGGAGTGGCCACCGACGGCACGTACTACTACCTGTCCGCCGAGTGCCCCGTCGGCTACATGGGAGATCCCCGGCCCGGAGACGCACTCAGCTACTCCTGCGTCTACCAGGCCCGACCGGGCGAGCGCGCGTCGGTGCTGACCCGCGCACCGGCTCTGACCCAGAACCTGTCCTACGCGCCCAGCTCGGGCCGTCTGTGGGGCAGCAACGAACAGACCAATCATCGCGTCGTCTTCTCCCTGCTGCCACGGCGGGCCGACAGCGCGGTCTACCTCAGCAACGACTACAGCGCACTGTGCGCCGGCGCGGGCAACAAGATCACGAACGGTTCGAAGGTCATCCAGTGGGGATGCACCAACGCCCAGGACGAACGGTGGGTGTTCGAGGACACCACCGACGCCGACGGCAAGCGCGCCTATTTCCTGCAGAACGCGTACTCGGGCAAGTGCATGGGCCCCGCTTCGAGCCTCGCCGACGGGGCGGGCATGGTGCAGTACACCTGCAACGGCGCGGTGGACGAGAAGTGGTGGTACGACCCGGGCACGCACGAGCTGCGCAACGTCTACTCGGGCAAGTGCCTCGGCCTCGGCTCCCACGCGACCAAGGGATCCCAGCTGATCCAGTGGACCTGCAACGGCGCACCGGACGAGAAGTGGTCCAAGACGGCACGCTGATCCGTCTGCCGACCCGCCTCAGGGCGCCCTGAGGCGGGCTCCGAAGCGCGGCGCCCGCCAGGAGGCCGACGGGCGCCGCGGTCCTCCCTCTGGGCGGCTCCGGTGGCGCGAGCCCCAGATCGCTGATGTCTGTACGGAAGAGGTGCAGACAGAAAGCGAGGAACCATGCAGCGGAAGCAGGAGCGCCTTGGGACGCCCCGGGCCGCAGGGATCGCCGGAGTCGTGTTCGCGGTTCTGATGGCCGCGGCGATCGTCCTGGTGCGCATCGCCCTGCCCGGCGGCGCAGGCGGGACCGACATGACCGTCGACGACGGGCAGCGCAGCGCCGTGCGGACGGCGCTGGCGCTGCTGCCCTTCGCCGGGATCGCCTTCCTGTGGTTCATGGGCGCCCTGCGCGAGCAAGGAGGCGAGGGAGAGGACCGCTTCGTCTCCACCGTGTTCATCGGCAGCGGCCTGGTCTTCGTCGCCACCCTGTTCTGCAGCGCCGCGGCGGCGACCACCGTGCTCGACGAGGGCCAGCAGCCTTCCCCGTTCGGCCGCCACTTCGCCTACACCCTGCTCACCACGTACGCGATGCGGATGGCGGCCGTGTTCATCTTCACCACCTCCGCCATCGGCCGACGACTCGGCGCCCTCCCGCGCCCCCTCGTCGTCCTCGGCTACCTGGCGGGCCTGGCGCTGCTCGTGCTGGGCGCGTCCCTGCCCTGGTCCGAGCTGGTCTTCCCGGCCTGGGCGCTGATCGTCAGCCTGAACATCCTGTGGGGCCGGCGCGGCACCGGGCCACAGCCCGCCGCTCCGAGCTGAGCCGGCCGCACCGTTCACTCCAACGGACTCTCCCTCGTCGCCGCATCCCCTCCGGCCGTCGAGGGTGGTCGGAAGGGCTTGACCGGGCCATTGGAGAGGACAGATCCGTTGGTAAGGGTTGTCGTCGATCTGAACCGCTGTCAGGGGTATGCGCAGTGCGCGTTTCTCGCCCCCGAGATCTTCGCCATGCACGGCGAGGAGGCGCTGCTGTACGACCCGGAGGCCGACGAGGCACAGCGCGAGAAGCTGGCACAGGCCGCCGCGGCCTGCCCCGTCCAGGCCATCCTGGTCGACGCGGTGGACGCCCCGGCCGAGGCGGTGTCCGGTGAACGGTGACGGATCGCTGGAACGGCTCAAGCGCGAAGGCCGCATCGTCGTCGTCGGCGCCTCGCTGGCGGGCCTGCGGGCTGCCGAGACCCTGCGCGACAAGGGCTTCGCGGGCTCCCTGACCATGATCGGCGACGAGCCCTACGAGCCGTACGACCGACCCCCGCTGTCCAAGCAGGTGCTGCTGGGCAAGGCGACCGCCGACCGCACCGCGCTGCCCAGGACCCGGTCCGTCGACGCCACCTGGCGGCTCGGCGTCGCCGCCGCCGGCCTGGACATGGCCGCCAAACGGGTGCGACTGGCCGACGGCGACGAGGTGCCGTACGACCGGCTCCTCATCGCCACCGGCGTACGGGCGAGGCCCTGGCCGCGCGCAGCCGAGGCGGAACTCGACGGCGTCTTCGTGCTGCGGACCCGCGACGACGCCGCCGCGCTCGCACGGCGGCTCGGCGAGGCCCCCAAGCGGGTCTTCGTCATCGGCGCCGGCTTCACCGGCTCCGAGATCGCCTCCGCCTGCCGCGAACGCGGCCTCCCCGTCACCGTCGCCGAGCGCGGCGCCGCGCCCCTGGTCGGCGCGCTCGGCGGAGTAGTCGGCGCGGTCGCCGCCGAGATGCATCGCGCGCACGACGTGGACCTGCGGTGCGGCGTCATGGTGACCGCGCTGGAGGGCGACTCCGCGGGACGGGTGCGCGCCGCGCATCTGTCCGACGGCTCCACCGTGGAGACCGACGTGGTCGTCGTCTCGCTCGGCGCCACCCGCAACACCGACTGGCTCGCCGGATCCGGCCTCGGGGCGGGCCCCCGCGGCATCGCGTGCGACGCCGGCTGCCGCGCCTTCGACATCCGCGGGATCGTGACCGACGACATCTATGTGGCGGGCGACGTCGCCCGCTCCCCGCACGCCCTGTTCGGCTACCAGTTCCTGTCCCTGGAGCACTGGGGCAACGCCGTCGCCCAGGCCGAGACCGCGGCGCACAACATGCTCAGCGAGAGCGCCGACCGTCTCCCTCACCTGTGGATGCCGGCCTTCTGGTCCTCGCAGTTCGGAGTCAACATCAAGTCGGTCGGCGTGCCGTCGCTGGGGACGGAGATCCTCATCTCGCAGGGCTCGCTCAAGGGCCGCGGCTTCGTCGGCGTCTACGGGTACCAGGGGCGCGTCATCGGCGCGGTCGCCTTCGACCACGGCCGGTGGCTGCCGTTCTACCAGGAGCTGATCGAGACCACGGCGCCGTTCCCGCCGCCGTTCGCCACGGTCGACCGGCGCACGGACGGAGAGCAGCCGATGGACGCGGACTTCCCCGACCCGTCGATCCCCACTCACGGCCCCACCGTGACCCTCAGCGGATACTCGCCGGCCGACCGCCGGCTGACGTTCACCCCTGCGCACTGACCCGCACGGCCACGAGGACTCGCCATGACGCAATCCCCGCTGCACCAGATCCTGGACTACGCCAACCGTGCCAACCCGTACCCCATCTACGAAGAGCTGCGGAAGACGCCGGTCCACCACGAAGCCGACGGGCCGTACGTCATCAGCACCTACTACGAGATCCGCAGCCTCCTGCACGACCCTCGGATCAGCTCCGACGCCCGCAATCTGGCCTCGACCGCCCACGACCCGCTGGCCGAGTCCTCCCAGGACGAGCAGACCGCCCTGCCGCCCAGCTTCCTCCGGCTCGACCCGCCGGAACACGACCGGCTGCGACGCATGACCAACCGGCCCTTCGGCCCGCCGCACTCCCCTCACCGAGTCGACGGGATGCGCGAAGAGCTCCACGGCATCGTCTCCGGCCTCATCGACGGCATCGGCGACCCGAGCCGGATCGACCTGGTGGACCAGTTCTCGTACCCCTTCCCGGTCACGGTGATCTGCCGGCTGCTCGGGGTTCCGCGCGAGGACGAGGCGAGCTTCCACAGCTGGGCGGACACCATCGCCGCGAGCCTGGACCCCGACCCGGACGCGGACCCCGCCGAGCGGGGCAAGGAGTCGCACGACGCCCGCATGCAGCTCGGCATGTACCTCGCCGGCCTGATCGAGGAGCGCCGCAAGAAGCCCGGAGACGACATGCTCTCCGAACTGGCGACGGCCAAGGGCCCGGACGGCGCGATGACCACGATGGAACTCCTCAGCACCGCGGCTCTGCTGCTGATCGCAGGGCACGAGACCACCGTCAACCTCGTCACCAACGGAATGCTGACCCTGCTGCGCAACCCCGACGTCCTGCAACGGCTGCGCGCGGATCCGCGGCTGGCCGTGCCCATCGTCGAGGAGCTGCTGCGCTTCGAGCCGCCGGTGCAGCTCGTGCCGCAGCGCACCACCCTCGCCGACATCGACGTGCGCGGCGTCACCATCCCCAAGGGCGCCTCCCTCTGGCTGGTCCTGGCGTCAGGCAACCGCGACCCGCAGCGCTTCGAGAACCCGGATCGCTTCGACCCGGACCGCCCGGACATCCAGCACCTCGGCCTGGGCAGCGGCATCCACAGCTGCTTCGGGGCGCCGCTCGCCCGACTGGAGGCCCAGTTCGCGCTGTCGGAGCTGGCCCGCAGGCTGGAGAACCCACGGCTGATCGAGGACCCGCCTCCGTACCGGCAGAACGCCGTGCTGCGCGGGCCTCGCCATCTGCCCATCGCCTGCGACGGAATCCGCCCCTAGGAGCGGTGAGATGCGCCCGAGCCGAGACCGTCTGGAAGGAGCGTGGCCGGCGTGGCCCGGAACCGCCGTCTGATCCTGAGCTCGCCGGCCGAGGTCTGGAGCCTGCTGTCCGACGGCCATCGCTATGGGGAGTGGGTGACCGGAACCCAGCAGGTCCTCGCCGCGGACCCGCACTGGCCGGACGTAGGCGCCCGGCTGCGCGTCCGAGTCGGCGTCGGCTCTCTGACCCTCGAAGACACCTGTGTCGTCCGCATCTGCGATCCGCAGCGGCGTTTGGAGCTCGAAGCGAAGGCAGATCCCTTCGGCGCCGCCCGTATCGCCATGAACCTGATCCCGTGGGGCGAGCACACGCTCGTCGTCCTCGACTGGCACCCCCTTCGGGGCCCCGGGACCCGGATGCACGGACTCCCGGTGGACTACGTCGTCGCGATCCGCAACGGCATGATGCTCACGAAGCTGGCCCGGATCGCGGTGCGCGAGCACGGCGGAGGCGCCGGCCGCACCCTCGACGGCGGAACGCGGACGACTTCTCGCTGACCGCTGACCGTCGCATGCCGTGCGGCTCACCCGTTTTCGCGGCGCCTCGGGTGGGCCCGTGCCTCGGGTGGGCCCGTGTGTCGGGTGGGCCTGTGCCTCGGGTGGGGCCCGTCAGGTCGTCAGCAGCCGGTCGAAGAAGGACCGGTACTGCCGCAGCGCGATCCGCAGATCCTCCGTGGCGGCCTCGTTGCCCTGGTGCCACTGGCTCTCCAGACGTGATCTGGGCGCGCGATCACTGGAGCGCGATGTCTTCCCGGCGTTGAGGCTGCCAACGGCCAAGGAGCAGGGGGACGCTGGTGGAGCGTCCCACCGTTCGGCGGCTTACGCCTATGCGGTCGCTATCGGATGAATCGAGGGAGCCACTTCGCTTTGTAGTCGGGGTGCCAGGCGTATTCGGCAGCCAATTGACGTACTGCGAAGCCGAGTCCCACGGCGCGGCCGGACGTGTAGTCGTCGTCCGGACGGTCGGTGTCGCGGGCGGCCACCTCGGTGTACTCGCCGAGCAGGACGCGGTTGGTCTCGATGCGGGTGAGCGTACGGGCCGGGTCCTGGAGCGCGATGTGCTGGTCGTAGCCCGCGCCTCTGACCGTGAACGCGATGCCGGAGGTCCTGTCGTGGACCTCGCCGGGCACATCGGCCGGGCACCGCCAGCTGGCGCCTCCGGCGTCCCGCGCGACTTGTTCCTCCTCGGCAAGCCGCGCCTCGATGAAGGTCACCATGTCCGTATTGCCTGCCATGCGACGGCGTTTCCTCTCGCGACGTGATGTGCGCTCACTACCCCGCGTCATTGTGGGGGAACCTTGGCCCGGTGATCCAATTGCCGCCTAGCAGGGGCGCGGGCCCCGGAGGGGGCGCTCCGGGTGGGCGGATATATCCATGGCGCCTCAACGCGCCCCCGCGGGAATGCCGGAAGAGCGCGGTGCTGTTGTGGCGTTCATGACGTATTCCGTAGACATCACCGTGCGTGGTTACGAACTCGACACGCAGGGCCACCTCAACCAGGCCGTGTACCTCCAATACGCCGAGCATGCGAGGTGGGAGCTGCTGCGGGCCGCCGGTCTGCCGCAGGAGAAGCTGCTGGCCAGCGGGGTGGGTCCGGTCGCGCTCGAGGTGACGGTGAAGTACGCGCGTGAGCTGCGCGGCGGCGATCGGGTGCGGGTGACCTGCCAGTTCGTCTATGGCGAGGGCAAGACCTTCCGGGTCGTGCAGCAGATCGTCAAGGACGACGGCACGCTTGCCGCCGAGATCTCCGGCGTGGCGGGGATGCTCGACTTGTCGACTCGCCGCTTGATCGCCGACCCGAAGGCGCACCTGGCCGCGCTGGCCGACAACCCGGACCTGCTCAGCGGCTGACGACGGGGGCGGGCGTCGGTGGGAGCGACGCCCGGCAGCGGATCGTACGGACCGGGGCTGATCGGTCCGTACGATCCGATGGCCACTGCCGGTATCTCCCGGCTGGTCGCCGCCACGGCGGATGCGCTGGGCCTCCATCGGAGCTTCTTAGTTCATGGTTTCCTGAATCCATGCATCGCTGTACTGTCGTAGCGTGCTGACTATCGCCTCCGAGATCGAGGTCCTCGCGCGGTTCGGCCGCGCGCTCGCAGACCCGATCCGCTGCCGCATCCTGCTCGCCCTGCGCGAGGCCCCGGCCCACCCGGCCGACCTGGCCGAGACGCTGGGCATCTCGCGCACCCGGCTCTCCAACCACCTCGCGTGCCTGCGCGACTGCGGCCTGGTCGCCGCCGTCCCGGTCGGCCGCCGCACCCGCTACGAGCTCGCCGACGAGCGCCTCGGCCACGCGCTGGACGACCTGCGCACCGCCGTCGTCGCGGTGGAGACCGACCGGACCTGCGTCGAGGCGGACGAGAAGGGCTGCTGCTGATGGCGGCGATCTCGCTGGGCCCGTCCCCGGCCCGCCGCGACGCGCTCGCCCGGCGAATACGGCTGCTGGTCGCCGCCACGATCGCCTACAACGTGATCGAGGCGATCGTGGCCATCACGGCCGGCGCCATCGCCTCCTCCACCGCGCTGATCGGCTTCGGCCTGGACTCGATCATCGAGGTGTCCTCCGCGGCCGCGGTGGCCTGGCAGTTCTCCGCCCGCGACCACGCCGTGCGCGAGGCGCGCGAGAAGACCACCCTGCGGATCATCGCCGTCTCCTTCTTCGTGCTCGCCGCCTACGTCGCCCTCGACTCGATCCGGGCGCTGACCGGCACGGGCGAGGCCGAGCGCTCCATCCCCGGCATCGTCATCGCCGCCCTCTCGCTGGCGGTCATGCCGTTCCTGTCCGCCGCCCAGCGCAAGGCGGGCCGCGAACTCGGCTCCGCCTCGGCGGTCGCCGACTCCAAGCAGACCCTGCTGTGCACCTATCTGTCCGCCGTCCTGCTGGTCGGGCTGGTCCTCAACGCCGCGCTCGGCTGGTCCTGGGCCGACCCGATCGCCGCCCTCGTGATCGCCGCCGTCGCCGCCAAGGAAGGCCGCGACGCCTGGCAGGGCAAGGGCTGCTGCGCGCCGACAGCCGGAGGCGGCGTTCCGGCGGCGCAGGCCGACGGGTGCGGCTGCGGGTCCGGCTGCTCGTGCTGCCCCGCCGGACCGGAGTCGGCCCGGTGACCGGCTGGGCGTCGACGGCGCTCGTCCTGTACGCAGGGTGGGCGGGGTACGCCTTCGGGATACGGGCTGCCGTCCAGCGCCGACGGACCGGTGACGCGGGCTTCCGTGGGATCTCCGGACCGCCCGGCTCGGCATCCTGGTGGGCCGGAGTGCTGTTCGTCCTCGCGCTGCTGGGCGGCGCCGCCGCCCCGGTCGCCGCGCTGGCGGGTCTGGGCAACCTTGCGGCCACCGGGGGCGCGGCCGTCCGGTGGGCCGGACTGGCCGTCGCTCTGGTGGGCATCGCAGCCACCACGGCCGCGCAGGGCGCCATGGGCGCCTCCTGGCGGGTGGGTGTGAAGGACGGCGAGCGCACCGCCCTGGTCACCGGCGGCGTCTTCGCCCTGGTCCGCAACCCGGTCTTCACCGCGATGACCGCGACCGCCGCCGGCCTGGCGCTGATGGTCCCCAACGCGGTCGCCGTCCTGACCCTGGCCGCGCTCGTCGCCGCCGTCCAACTGCAGGTACGGGTGGTGAAGGAGCCGTACCTGACGCGCACCCACGCGGGCGCCTACGCCGCGTACACCGCCACGGCCGGGCGCTTCGTACCCGGCGTCGGGCGTCGGAGTGCGTGAGCTGCCGCACCGCACACCCCGCTGACCCGGATCGCCGTCCGCGCCACTGGCAACCCGCGCCGGTGTCCACCGCGTACACGCCCGACCCCTTCTCCTCGCCGGTCCCAACCTCCTGAGCGACCCCCACCCACCTGTCCCACCTGGAACGACGCCCGACACTGTGCCCGATCGGTGCGGCCAGGCTGTGCCTTGGCATGCGCAGCAGTTTATGTCATATACTTTTAGTGCTTCATAAACATGAGGGGGATCGATCCATGGCTCGCGAAGAACCCGGCGGTCGGCCCGATGGCGTATCCGACCTGAGCGCGGTAGCGGACCTGCTGTGGCGCACCGACGCCGAACGGGCCACAGAGGCCCGCCCCCGGCTCAGTGCCCGGCTGATCGTGGAAGCCGCCGTCTCCATCGCGGATGCCGAGGGGCTGAACTCGCTGTCGATGCAGCGCGTCGCGTCCGAGCTGGGGTACACGGCGATGGCGATGTACCGGCATGTCCCCGGCAAAGACCAGCTCATCGCGGCGATGATCGACGCCGCCACCGGCCGCCCGCCGGCGCCCGCCCCCACCATGACGTGGCGCACCGAAGTCGAGGTGTGGGTCGATGCCCTGTGGGACCTCTATCTGAGCCACCCGTGGATGACGAACGCGCCCACTCTGAGCGCACCGGTGGGCCCGAACGAACTGGCTTGGTTCGAGGCGCTGTTGAGCCCTCTGTCCCGTTCCGCGCTCGACCGCGCGGAGCTCGTCCCGATGGCCGCCTTCATCTCCAGCGCCGTGCGCGACCTAGCGCGGGTGGCCACCGAACTCGACCCGGCGGGCGCCGCCGCCTACGGCCAGGTCCTGGCCGAGCGCCTGGACCCGGAGCGGTTCCCCGTCCTGTGCTCGCTCGCGGGCGGGGACGGCTTCGACGACGAGGAGGACGGCGACGTCACGCCGATCGTCCGGTGCGGGCTCGACCGCCTCCTCGACGGCATCGAGGCGCAGCTCGAACACCCGTGAAATTCAAGGCAGGGAGTAGCGATATGAATGAGTCCAGCATTCGACGCCTGATGGGCGCGTGCGGCATAGCGGCGGGCTTACTCGCCGCGGTCGGCGTTCCCCTGTACTTCGTGTACTCCGGAGCGCCGCCGGCCTCGAACGTCCTCGCCAGGATTCTGCTGAACATCCTGACCTGCGGCGCGCTCCTGGTCTTCCTGGTGGGTCTGCGCCACCTGATCCGCGGCGCGGGCCCCGGCTTCGAGTGGCTGGCCAGCCTGGTGTTCGGCTCCGGGACGGCCTACGTCACCGTCACCCTGGTCGCGGCCTCGGTCGAGGCGGGAGTCGTCCTGGAGCACTCCGACGGAACACTCGACCCGACTGTCGACGGTCCGCTGGCACACGCGAACATGCTGCTGCACGGCTCGATTGCCAGACTGCTGACAGCGGTTCTCCTGACCGCCGCCGGATACGCCATCCTGCGCAGCGGAGTGCTGCCGCGCTGGACCGGGCGCGCGGCCTACGCCGTTGCTGTCATCAACCTGGCGTTCGTGCCGTCGCTGTTCTTCGGGACGGACGCCGCCCAGTTCTACAGCGCCGTCGGCTGGGGCAATACGGCCATGACCGCGGCGCTCGTCGTGTACTGGGCCCTCGCCGTCGGCGTCGTGGTGGTGCGACGCCCCTCCCGGCCCCTCGCCCGACTCGCCTGAGGCGTATGAGGCGTACGTGGCGTAGGTGGCGTCAACGGAGTGCCGGATCGTCTCGCACGCTGGGCGGTCCGGTCCGTGGGCGACGGTGGAGCGTGCGCACCCTGGGAGCTGGCCTCATGGGGTGGGCTCGGCGCTACGCTGGGGGGATTGGACCCGAGCAGCGGTGGGGACGAGACCGCGTCGCCGGGTGATCGACTGCGGTGTCAGCAGGATCAGGCTTGTCTCCAGCCTGCTTCCGCGGGAGGGCGGAGGGGCGTCTTGGGCTGGAGCCCGTTGATCTACAAGTTCGTTGACGGCGGTGAGGTGCCCGTGCCGCTGGATCTGGCGTTGGTACGTGCTGTTCTGGAACCGTACGACGTCGGCGATCCGCAGCTCACGGAAGGCGAGGACGCGAGCCTGGCTTTCTGGATCCGGGCTTCGGACGGCAGCGAAGCCGAGATATTCGCCGATGAGAACGGCATCCTGGTCGAGCGCCCGCATGCCGGCGGCGTGTTCGGCATCATCGCGGAGCTGGCCGCCCGGCTTGGCGCGGTCGTCATCAGCCCGAGCAGCGCCGGAATCGTGTGCGGGGCGGACGAGCACGCACACCTTCCGGCGGGCATGCGAGACGATGCCATCGTCATCGAGATGGAGGGCGAGACCCTCGAAGCAGTGCTCACGGGGCCGCGTCGTCCTCGATGACCACGTCCCCTATGTCGTCCGATCGCATAGACGGCTGACGGGCCCGGTCTCCGCTCCCCGGGCGGGAGCAGGTCGCAGCTCCACCTCACCGCCGAGCGCGCCGCACTGCCTGACTGCGCCTGGCAGGCGACGGCGGCCGCCCCGCCGCGCTCGCGACCGCCCGTCCGCACAGCCTCGCCCACGCGGGGGCGGTCAAGAAGCGCGTAGGTCGGCAGGCGCGTTGGCGGTCGCCGGCTTCACATGGCCAGGGGCGTGACCGGCGGATCCGAGACGACGGCCAGCTCGGGCGACACGACCCGCACCACAAAGAGTGTGATGACGACTTACCGTATGTTTCCGACATCGTGCTTCATGCTGGTTCGTGCCGCGCCAGGCCCGCCTGGCGCGCCGCCCCTTGCAGGGGCGGGGTGCGCGCAGGTGCGACCGACCGGAGGACCATGTTCAGGCAGGATCACACTCGTCCGGACTCTCCCACCCGGCGTGCCGTACTCGGTGCCGGAATTGCCGCAGTGGGATCCGCACTGCTCACGGGTTGCTCGGCCAGCGGCGCGGGCGGCACGGGAAAGGAGGCCGCCGGCCCCAGGGCCGGAGGCTCGGTCTCGGCGGACGGCAAGAAGGTCCGGGCCACATGGACCCCCAGCCCCGAGGGAATGGTCCGCGGACTCACCTTCAAGGCAACGCCGGCCACGGTCGAGATCGGCGGCGGACGCACCGTCAGGACCTCGACCTACAACGGCGACCTGCCCGGCAGAGAGGTGCGGATCACCGCCGGCGACACCCTCGAGCTGACGCTCGCCAACCAACTGCCCGAACCCACAACGGTGCACTGGCACGGAATCGCCCTGCGCAACGACATGGACGGCGTGCCCGACGTGACACAGCCGTCCATCCAGCCGAGCGGATCCTTCCGCTACCGCTTCCAAGCGCCGCACCCCGGTACGTACTGGTTCCACCCGCACGTGGGCCTGCAGAACGACCACGGGATGTACGCGCCGCTGATCGTGGACGATCCCAACGAGCCCCTCGCCTACGACGCGGAATGGATCGTCCTGCTGGACGACTGGATCGACGGGATCGGCGGCATCAGCCCCAAGGACGTGTTCGACCGGCTCCGCAAGGGCAAGCCGGGCATGAGCCACGGCTCCGGGCACGCCCACGGATCCCCGACCGCAACACCCTCCGCGGGAAGCACGCTCAGGCACGGTCCGCGCAGGGCCCACGCCCCGGCGCGGGACGGCGCGTCCACCTCACCGCAGCCCGGCGAGACACCCGGCTGGCTGTTGACCGGTGGCAGGAGCCCACTGCTCGGCGGCCCCGCCGGCCATGTCGCCTACCCGCACTACCTGATCAACGGACGCACACCCGACGACCCCGCTCAGTTCAGGGCCAGACCCGGTGACCGGATCCGGCTGCGGCTCATCAACGCGGGCGCCGAGACACCGTTCCGCGTGGCACTCGGCGGCCACCGGATGACGATCACCCACAGCGACGGATTCCCCGTACGCCACCACCGGGCCGACTCCCTGCTCATCGGCATGGGCGAACGGTACGACGTACTGATCACCGCGAAGGACGGCGTCTTCCCGCTCACCGCAATCGCCGAAGGCAAGGGCGATGCCGCCATGGCCGTGCTGCGCACAGCCGGCGGCGCACTCCCCAGTCCCAGCACCCGCCCCGGCGAGTTGTACCGCGACGTCCTCGCCTCAGCTCGTCGGCTCAAGCCTCACGAATCCGTCGCACTCGACCGGCGCACCCCCGACCGCACCCTCGAACTCACCCTCACCGGCGGCATGCAGAGCTACGACTGGGGCGTCGCCCACCGTCCCAAGGCGCCCGACGGCGTCCAGCGCGTCGAACACGGTGAACGCGTACGATTCATCGTCGTCAACGCCACCGATATGTGGCACCCCGTCCATCTCCACGGCCACACCTACGCCCTCACCGGCATCGACGCCGGCGGAGCGCGCAAGGACACCGCCACCGTCCTGCCCCACAACAAACTCGTCCTCGACTTCGACGCCGACAACCCCGGCCTGTGGATGCTCCACTGCCACAACCTCTACCACTCGGAATCCGGCATGATGACCACCGTCGCCTACCACTCCTGACCCGCACATCAGCGCCCAAGCACCCTGTGCCGAGACGCCCCGGATGGGCCGGGTGGGAACGGCGGGCGTGCCTCGCTTGCTCCGGACGGGTTGGACACGCCGCCGCCCAGCGCGTGCACCGGCCGGCATGTGGGCGGCTTGAGGATCCTGATCCTGCAGCAGTGCGGTCGATCATGGGCGGCCGTTCTGCGGCCCCGTAATCGCCGCTGCCGATCCCTCTCGTCGGTGTGTCAGTCCGTCACGTCTCTGGGTCGCCCGCGGGAGTCGTTCCGGCCCGTGGCCGTGCGGGGCGCGGCGCTGTTCGCCTCCGCCTGAGGGCCGTACACCGGCCGACACCCTTCAGACGAGGCATATATGACCCTCCCTTCGTCAGCCCTTCGTACGGCCGCCGGGCACATCGGCCGCCGCCGGTTCCTCACCGCCGGCGCCACCGCGGCTCTGGCCTTCGCCGTCGATCTCCCCGGCTCCGCGCACGCCGTCGAGCTGAAGGCGAAGGAGATCACCGAGAACCCGTTCACGCTCGGGGTCGCCTCGGGGGACCCGCAGCCCGGGTCCGTCGTGCTGTGGACCCGGATCGCGCCCCGCCCGTACGAGCCGGGCAGCGGGCTGCCCCGCGCCCCGCTCAGCGTGGGCTGGGAGGTGGCGCACGACGAGCTGTTCACACGCGTGGCCCAGAGCGGCACCGTGATCGCGGATCCGGAGTTCGACCACAGCGTCCATCTCGAGCTGAACGGCCTGGAGAACGACTGGGTCTACTACTTCCGCTTCCGCGTCGGCGAGTGGATCAGCCCGGTCGGCCGGACCCGCACCGCGCCGGCCCTCTCGGCCGACATCCGGGAGCTGAGACTGGCCGCGGTCTCCTGCCAGGCGTACTACGACGGCTACTTCACCGCGTACCGGCACCTCGCCGAAGAAGACCTCGACGTCGTCTTCCACCTCGGCGACTACCTCTACGAGTACGCGGTGACCGGCGTCGGCGGGTACCGCAACTACACCGACCGCCAGCTGCCCGCCCTCTTCAACCGTGAGACGCTCACCCTCGAGGACTACCGGCTGCGCTACGCGCTCTACAAGTCCGATCCCGACCTGATGGCCGCGCATGCGGCCCATCCATTCGTGCTGACCTGGGACGACCACGAGACCGAGAACAACTACGCGGGCGAGGACCCCGAGAACAGCGTCCCGTCGGAGGAGTTCCTGCTGCGCAGGGCCGCCGCCTACCGCGCCTACTGGGAGAACCAGCCGCTGCGTACGCCTCAGCTGCCGGTGGGCGCCGACATGCAGCTCTACCGGCGGCTGCACTTCGGGCAGCTCGCACAGTTCGACGTACTCGACACCCGCCAGTACCGCTCGGACCAGGCATACGGCGACGGCTGGCACGCACCGGGACCCGAGTCCGACGACCCGTCGCGCACCATGACGGGCGCGACGCAGGAGCGCTGGCTGATCGACGGCTGGCGCGACTCGAGCGCGCTGTGGAACGTGGTGCCGCAACAGGTCCCCTTCGCCGAGCGACGCGACAGGCCCACCGCTGACTACCTGGTGAGCATGGACGACTGGGACGGCTACCCGGCCTCCCGCAACCGCATCCTCGACGGCGCCGAGGCGGCCGGCGTCGAGAACCTGATGGTGCTCTCCGGCGACGCACACCGCGCACACGCCTGCGACATCAAGCGCGACTACCAGGCCCCGGACGCGAGGGCCGTCGGCGCCGAGATCGTGGCCACCTCCGTCTCGAGCGGCAGAGACGGCGCCGACCAGCCCGCCAACTGGAACGACCTCATGCTGGCCAACCCGCATCTGAAGTTCTACAACGGCCGCCGCGGCTACACCACCGTCACGCTCGGCACACGACAGGCGCGCGCGGACTTCAAGACGCTCAGCCACGTCACCACGCCGGGCTCGCCCATCGCCACCACCGCCTCCTTCGTGACCGAGGTCGGCTCACCGGGGATCACGCCTGCCTGAACCGAGCGGACCGGCGGCGAGGTGTGTCCTGAGGCATCCCGCCGGCAGCGCCTTGCCGTGTCCCGGGGGACCGAGAGGCGAGCCTCGGCCCGGCACGCTCGCCCATTCTCACAGTCGCGGTCCGGCGAGTGTGTGACGAGCGTTACCGTCCAAGATCGGCCGGGGTCACACCGGCGTAATGGGCGTTTCGTACCGTCGGGGGCACGCTTCGCTCGACAGAGAGGCCCTTCGGTGCCACCACAGGACACGTCGACACCCGTCTCCCAGGTTCGGACGGTGTGCTCGTACTGCGGTGTGGGCTGCGGAATGGTCCTCGACATCGCGTCCGGCCCCGACGGCCGCCGCAAGGTCCTCAAGGCGTCCGGCGACAAGACGCATCCCGCTAATTTCGGCCGCCTGTGCACCAAGGGCGCGACGACGGCCGACATGCTGGCCGCCCCGGGGCGGCTGACGACCGCGCTGGTGCGCGACGAGCGCGGGGCAGAGCCGGTCGCCACCGGTGTGGACGAGGCGATCACGAGCACGGCTCGGCGGCTGCGGGCGATCATCGACGAGCACGGTCCGGACGCCTTCGCGTTCTACGTGTCCGGGCAGATGAGCCTGGAGGCGCAGTATCTGGCGAACAAGCTCGCCAAGGGGTTCATACGCACCAACCAGATCGAGTCCAACTCGCGACTGTGCATGGCGAGCGCGGGCACCGGCTACAAGCTGTCCCTCGGCGCCGACGGTCCGCCCGGTTCCTATCAGGACTTCGAGCACGCGGACGTCTTCTTCGTCATCGGCTCCAACATGGCCGACTGCCATCCCATCCTGTTCCTGCGGCTCATGGAACGGGTGAAGGCGGGAGCGAAGCTGATCGTCGTCGACCCGCGGCGCAGCGCCACCGCCGACAAGGCCGATCTCTTCCTGCAGATCAAGCCCGGAACGGATCTCGCGCTGCTGAACGGCCTGCTGCACCTGCTGGTGGAGAACGGGCACACGGACCCCGCCTTCATCGCGGACCGCACCGAGGGCTGGGAGGCCATGCCGGAGTTCCTCGCGGACTACCCGCCCGCCACGGTCGCCGAGATCACCGGCATCCCCGAGGCGGACATCCGCCGGGCAGCGCAGTTGATCGGCGCCGCGGGGGAGTGGACGAGCTGCTGGACCATGGGGCTCAACCAGTCCACCCACGGCACCTGGAACACCAACGCCCTGATCAATCTCCACCTGGCCACCGGCGCGATATGCCGCCCGGGCAGCGGCCCGTTCTCCCTCACCGGCCAGCCCAACGCCATGGGCGGCCGGGAGATGGGCTACATGGGACCCGGCCTGCCCGGACAGCGGTCGGTGCTGGTGGACGAGGACCGCGCCTTCATCGAGGAGCTGTGGGGCCTCGAGCCCGGCGCCGTACGCAAGGACGGCTCCGGAAAGGGCACCGTCGAGATGTTCCAGCGCATGGCCGAGGGCGAGATCAAGGCCTGCTGGATCATCTGCACCAACCCCGTCGCCTCGGTCGCCAACCGCAAGACCGTCATCGAAGCGCTGGAGGCGGCCGAGCTCGTCATCGCCCAGGACGTCTTCGCCGACACCGAGACCAACGCCTACGCCGACGTCGTCCTCCCCGGAGCCCTGTGGACCGAGACCGAGGGCGTACTGATCAACAGCGAGCGCAACCTCACCCTCGCCCAGCCGGCCGTCGACCCGCCGGGACAGGCGCTCGCGGACTGGCGGATCATCGCGCGCATCGCCTGCGAGATGGGATACGCGGATGCCTTCTCCTACGGCAGCGCCGAGGAGGTCTTCGAGGAGATCAAGGGCTCGGCGAACCCGAAGACGGGCTACGACCTGCGGGGTGTGACCTACGAGCGGCTGCGCACGACGCCGGTGCAGTGGCCCGCGGCGACCGCTGACGGACCGGACCGCAACCCCATCCGGTACATGGGGGAGGACGCCGCCGGTCCGGTGTTCCCTACGGCGAGCGGACGGGCCGTCTTCTTCGCCCGCCCGCACATCGCGGCTGCGGAGATGCCGGACGACGACTACCCGTTCGTCCTGAACACCGGACGGCTCCAGCACCAGTGGCACACCCTCACCAAGACCGGAAAGGTCCCCAAGCTCAACAAGCTCAACCCGACGCCGTTCGTCGAACTCCATCCGGAGGACGCCGAGAGGCTGGGGATCGGGGAGGGCGACTCCGTCGAGGTCGCATCCCGGCGCGGCCGGGCCGTGCTGCCCGCCGTGGTGACGGACCGGGTCCGGCCGGGATGCTGCTTCGCGCCGTTCCACTGGAACGACCTCTTCGGCGAATACCTGAGCGTCAACGCGGTGACCAGCGACGCCGTGGACCCGATCTCCTTCCAGCCCGAGTTCAAGGTGTGCGCGGTGACGCTGGCGAAGATCGCCACGCCGGTGGCCGTCGCTCCGCCGGCCCCTGACGTCCCCACCGCCGCGCCGGCGGTGATCGTGCCGACCGCCGTCCAGCCCGGCGCGGCCTCGGTCTTCGGGCTGGAGAGCGCACCGCCGCCCGTCCTCGCCGCGCACGAACGCCAGTACCTGGTCGGATTCCTCGCCGGTCTAGAAGCAGGCGCGCCCGGTGTTCCGGTGCTGCCGGCCGGCGCTCCGTTCAGCGAGGAGCACGCCCGGTGGGTGAACGGTGTTCTCGCGGGCATGTACTCGCGTGCCCGCGAGAACACGGCGGAACCGGCGCCACCCGGCGCACCGGGCCGCGAGGTGGTCGTCCTGTGGGCCTCGCAGACGGGCAATGCCGAGGAGTTCGCCGCCGCTGCCGCCGACCGGCTCACCGCGACGGGACACCGTGCCGCGCTCGTCGGCATGGACGACACCGATCCGAGGGCCCTTCCTCCCGCCGCCGACCTGCTCCTGATCACCAGCACGTTCGGCGACGGCGACGCACCCGACAACGGCTCCGGCTTCTGGAGCGCGCTGACCGCCGCCGACATCCCGCGCATGGACGGCAGACGCTATGCGGTCCTGGCGTTCGGGGACTCCTCGTACGACGACTTCTGCGGCCATGGACGCCGTCTGGACCAGCGCCTGGACGAGCTGGGGGGCGTACGCCTGGCTCCCCGTGCCGACTGCGAGCCGGACTACGAGCCCTCCGCCCTCGCCTGGCTCGACCAGGTCCTCGCCAATCTCACCGATCTCACCGGCGACCCCACCGGAAACCCGACACTACCTGCACCGGCTGCCGCACAAGCCGCCGCACCCCCGTCCGTACGCAGCGCCAAGCCGGCCCCCGCCGCCGCCCGCCTGGCCGGAAACCGGCTGCTCAGCCTCCCGGGCGCCGGCAAGGAGGTCCGCCGGTTCACCTTCGACACCCGCGAGAGCGAAGCCCCGCTCGTCTACGAGGCCGGTGACGCGCTCGGCGTGCACCCCGTCAACTGCCCCGACCTCGTCGCCGAATGGCTGGCCGTCACCGGCCTCGACCCCGCCGCTCGCGTCGACGTCGCCGGAGTCGGCGACGTCCTGCTGGCCGACGCGCTGCACGAGCATCTGGACATCACCAGGCTCACCCCCGACCTGCTGGGATTCGTCACCGAGCGCACCGGCGACCGCGACCTAAAGAAGCTGTTGCGCCCCGACAACAAGGGCGAGCTGGCCCGCTGGTCGTGGGGCCGCCAGGCGGTCGACGTCGTGGTCGAGCGCCCGGTGCGCGCCACCGCCCAGGAGTGGGCCGACGTCCTCAAACGCCTCCAGCCCCGTCTGTACTCCATATGCTCCAGCCCGCTCACCGACCCCCACCAGGTCTCGCTCACCGTGTCCGTGGTCCGCTACGAGAACCTCAACGGCCGCCCCCGCAAGGGAGTGTGCTCGCCCTTCCTCGCCGATGCCGCGCCCGACGCGCCCGTGCCGGTCTTCGTACGGCGTTCCCCGCACTTCCGACCGCCGACGGACCCCGGCACGCCGATGGTGATGGTCGGTCCGGGGACCGGGGTGGCCCCGTTCGTCGGCTTCCTCGAAGAACGCAGGGCGCGCGGCCACCGCGCCCCCAACTGGCTCTTCTTCGGCGAACAGCACCGCGCCACCGACTTCTACTACGAGGACGAGCTGACCGCCTTCTGCGCCGACGGCACCCTCGCCCGCCTCGACACCGCCTTCTCGCGCGACCAGCGCGCCAAGATCTACGTCCAGGACCGGATCCGCGAGCACGGCCCCCAGCTCTGGTCCTGGCTCCAGGACGGCGCACACTTCTATGTGTGCGGCGACGCCGCGCGCATGGCCAAGGACGTCGACCGCGCCCTGCGCGACATCGCCGTCGCACACGGCGGCCTCGATGAGGAGGGAGCGGCGCTCTACGTCAAGCAGCTCGCCGCCGACAAACGCTACGTCCGAGACGTCTACTGATCCATGGCTACCCGACGCGCGCCCTCCGCCACTCCACTTCGGCGGCCGCCATCGGGGCATGGATGCTGTACACATCGCCGAGGCGCAGCCTGTCCGGTGTGCTGTACTCGCCACAGGCGCCTATGACGGAGACGGCCACCTTCGATTCGGGCTGCCAGAACGACCGGTAGTACGGCGCGTTCGCGGACGCCTCCGGGATCTCCAGCAAAGGGACGCCGCGTCGCTCCAGTAGGCGCCGCACCTTCTCGAACCGAAGCCTGGGGGCGAACCGCCCGTACCGGGCGCGCAGCGCGTCGTTGACGAGGGTGCGGTCCCGGCGCGCGAGCCTGTGCACCTGCAAGGTGAAGTGGCGCCCCGACCAGGGTAGGCCGGCGGAAGCGCGGTCCCAGAAGAACTCGGCCAGGCCGTAGTCACGCCACATGCTGCTGTCGTCGAAGCTGTTCTCGGCGAAGTCCGGCCCGAGGACCTCGGTGACGCGGTCGGGAGAGTCCGTGGGGCGCAGGCCGAGCACGGTGCCGGTGGTGACGACGTCCAGGTAGAACGCCAGGGAGTACGGGGTCACAGGTTGATCCTCGGCCAGGCCCTCGCCATCCCTCCGCTATCCGTCCTCCCGCAGGTGGAAGTAGACGGTCCCCGACCGCCAAGGGCCGTGCTCGGTCGTCTCCGACTCGATCACCACGTCCTGGATCTCGACAGGGCCCAACGCCTCGATGGCATCGGCCAGTCGCCGCAGGAGCGCCGGAACGCTGTCGCAGCCCGGCCCGGCAGGGTTGGCCTGCGAGAAATGGCGCACGGTCCAGTGCTGGGGAGTCTCCGTCATGGGCTGATCGTATGACCTGCTGATCATGACGTCGAGGTCAAGATCAGCAGGTGCTCGGGGTTCGGGACGGGTGTGAAGGCGGAGGAGTCGGCGCCTCGTCGCCGGAGCCGGCCTTCGCATAGATCTCAGTGCCCGATTCGCCAGCGTGCCTAGTTCCTGCCCGGGCGTTGTCCAGCCGAGTGCGCGGCGGACGCCGGTACGCTCGCACCGATCCGCTGGCCGGCCACGTGCTCTCTGCGCCAGAGAGGAGACCAAGTCGGGCTACTGCCAGGCCACTTGAGCAAGTGAACTGGGGCTGTTGCTCCACCACGGCAGCTCCTACCCTCCGAGTATGGACTGGGGAACGATCATCGGTACCGTCACGGGCGCGGTCATCGGCGTCGGCGCCACTTCGCTGGCCGACCGGTCGCGATGGCGCCGAGAACAGGCGGCGAGCCGATCCGCGATCAAGCGAGAGCTGTACGCCGCCTACCTCGCGGCGGTAGCGCAGGCGTGGAACGAGATCCGCGCGGCGGTCATCGACAGCGACGAGCCCTGGCCGGAGCGCGCACGCATGGCGAGCCTCGCCTATCGAAACGGTGGTGTGTACGAACTGCGCTACCAGATGGCCATCACCGCTCCACCGAACATCGTGGTCCTGTCCGACCAGACCATGCGTGGCATACGCGACCTGACGAACAAGCTGAGCGCTGGCCACACGTATGCCAGTTGGGATGACCTCAAGAGCGACAACCAAGCATGGTTCGACGCCTTCAACGCCATGCGCCGCATGATGCGCCTGGACCTCGACCCCGAGGCGCTCCCCGTGCCACCGCCCAGTCGATGACATTCCATACACGCCTCAAGCCGAGCGCCTGCCGGAGCCTGATCAGTCGGCGTGCTGCGGCGCCCCGCGAATCCGCCGTCGCACCCAACGCCGTCGCACCAACCGCCGTCGCGCCAAAGCCACTGCCTCACCGTGCCTTTGGGACGAGATCTCGCAGCACGGCCCCCAGTCGGCGCGCTCCCTCGTCCAGTTCCGTGTGGTCGGCGGTGGCGGCGAAGCCGAGGCGGAGGTGGGCTGCCGGCGGCTCGGCGGCGAAGTAGCGGCTGCCCGCGCTCGCCGCCACGCCCCGCTGCCGGGCGGCGGCCGTGAGCGCCGTGTCGTCCACGCCGGGCGGCAGCCTTAGCCATAGGTGCAGCCCGCCGACCGGAACGCTGGTGACGGTCGCCGTCGGCATCTCGCGGGAGAGCGCGGCGGTCAGCCGTGCGCACCGCTCGCGCAGGTCGGCGCCGAGCGTCCGGACGTGCCGGTCCCACGACGGGGAGCTGAGCAGTTCCAGCGCCGCTTCCTGGAGCGGGCGGGTGACGAAGAAGTCGTCGACCATGCGGACCGCCCGCATACGCTCCATCACCGGGCCGCGGGCGACCAGCGCCCCGATCCGCAGGCTCGGCGCCGCGGGCTTGGTCAGAGAGGTCACATGGACGACCGTGCCGTCGCCGTCGTCCGCCACCAGTGGCCGGGGCACGGGACCGCCGTGGCCCAGGTACCGGGCGAAGTCGTCCTCGATCACGAAGGCGCCCGAGGCCCGGGCCACGCTCAGGACTTGCCGCCGGCGTTCGCTGGACAGGACCGTTCCGGTCGGATTGTGGAACGTCGGCTGGCAGTACAGCAGCCGTGCCCCGGTCATCGCGAAGGCGTCGGCCAGCAGGTCGGGCCGTACGCCGTCGGCGTCGAGCGGCACGGGCACCAGGCGCAGTCCCGCCGCGCTGGCCGCGGCCAGCGCGCCCGGATAGCTGGGCGACTCCACCAGGACCGGGCTGCCCGGCCCGGCGATCGCCCGGAACGCGATGGACAGGGCGCTCTGCCCGCCCGAGGTGACAAGGACGTCATCGGGGGTCACGCCGCCACCGGTGATCTCGGCGAACACGGCGCGCAGTGCGGGGAGTCCGCTCGCCGTGGCGCGGTCCCAGGCGTCCGGGCGGCGCGCCGCCCGCGCGAGCGCCGCACTCAGTGCCCGGGTCGGCTGGAGCGAGCGATGGATGTAGCCGCCGTCCATCGTGATCGTGCCGGCCGGAGCGGGTGGGAGCGGTTCGGCGATCAGACGTGTGTCGACGGCGCGGTCGGTGAGCGCGACCGTCTGCCAGGCGGTGTCCACGACTTCGGGCTCGGTTCGGGCCCGCACCGCCACATATGTGCCGCTGCCCGGGCGGGTGACCACGGCGCCCTCCGCCGCCAGCACGGCAATGGCCCGCGCCACGGTCGCCGGGCCGACCCGGTACCGCTGGATCAGCTCCCGGCTGCTCGGCAGCCGGTCGCCCGGCGAGAGCTGAGCGATCAGCTCACGGAGCCTGGCCGCCAATCCGGCAGAAGTGCTACTGTCTGACATGAGAGATGAGAATAGCGCTTCTATAGCGACCGGGGAAGCACTTCAGCTGGACGTCGCCGCCCTGCGAGCCGACACCCCCGGGTGCCGGCAGGTCATCCACTTCAACAACGCGGGCTGCGGGCTGCTGGCCGCCCCGGTGCTGACCGCGATGGTCGGTCACCTCAACCTGGAGGCACGGATCGGCGGTTACGAGGCATCGGCCGCCCAGGCCGACGGAGTCCGCGAGTTCTACACGGAGCTCGCCGCGCTGATCAACACCACGCCCGACAACATCGCCTTCGCAGGCAGCGCCACGCATGCGTACGCCAACGCCCTGTCCTCGATCCCGTTCGAGCCCGGCGACACGATCCTCACCACCCGCGACGACTTCGTCTCCAACCAGATCGCCTTCCTGTCACTGCGCAAGCGGTTCGGCGTACGGATCGTCCACGCGCCCAACACCCCTGAGGGCGGGGTGGACGTGCCGGCGATGGCCGAGCTGATGCGGACCCACCGCCCCCGCCTGGTGTCCGCCACCCACGTCCCCACCAACTCCGGTCTGGTCACCCCGGTCGCCGAGATCGGCCGGCACTGCCGCGAGCTGGACCTGCTCTACCTGGTCGACGCCTGCCAGTCCGTGGGCCAGTACCCCCTCGACGTCGAGGAGATCGGCTGCGACCTGCTCACCGCCACCTGCCGGAAGTTCCTCCGCGGCCCGCGAGGCTCCGGATTCCTCTACGTCTCCGACCGCGTCCTGCGCGCCGGCTACGAGCCCCTGTTCATCGACATGCACGGCGCCCGCTGGACCGCGCCCGGCAGCTACCGGCCCGTCGCGACCGCGGCCCGGTTCGAGGAGTGGGAGTTCCCGTACGCCACCGTGCTCGGCTGCGCCGCCGCGACCCGCTACGCCCGCAACGTCGGCATGGAGGCCATAGCGCACCGCACACCGGCGCTCGCGGCGAGGCTGCGGAGCCGGCTCGAAACCGTCCCCGGAGTGCGCCTGCTCGACCGCGGCCCGCAGCTCGCCGCGCTCGTCACCTTCGCCGTCGACGACGGCTGGCAGCCGCAGCCGTTCAAGGAGGCCATGGACGCCCGCAACATCAACTCGGCGCTCAGCCTCCGCGAGTTCGCCCAGTTCGACTTCGGAGACAAGGGCGTCGACTGGTGCCTACGCCTGTCGCCGCACTACTACAACACCGAAGAGGAAGTGGACCACGTCGCCGACGCGGTCGCCGACATCGTCCGACAGAAACGGCGGTGACGGCCGTCCTCCGGACGCTGTCCCAAGCGTGCGCCGGGCCCTGCGACACGGAACGTGGCCGCGGATAGCGGCGAACACGCCCGCTTGGTTCGGCAGGCGGTCGGGCGTCGGGCGTCGGGCGGGCCGGCGGATCGCGGCGCCCGGCCGCCCGCGCTCACGCGGTCAGCTGCGCCGGTCGGCCCAGTTCGATGCTGTGGTGGGTCTGCTCGACCTTGGCCCGCAGGTAGCGGAGGTTGTGGTCGGTGGCGAAGACGCCGGTGGGGACGCGGCGACGGACGTCGATGCTCTGCTCGCGCAGTTGCAGCGTTTTGTCGGGGTTGTTGGAGAGCAGGTCCAGTTCCCGAACGCCGAGTGCGGTGAGCATCTGCGCCGCCGCCGCGTAGTCGCGGGCGTCCTGCGGCAGGCCGAGCGCGGTGTTGGCGGCGTAGGTGTCCATGCCCTGGTCCTGAAGGGCGTAGGCGTCGAGCTTGTTGTACAGGCCGATGCCGCGGCCCTCCTGGCGCAGGTAGAGCAGATACCCGCCGGCGTCGGCGATGCGCTCGACGGATTCGCGCAGTTGTGGGCCGCAGTCGCAGCGTGCGGATCCGAACACGTCGCCGGTGAGGCACTCGGAGTGGAGGCGGACGAGCGGGGTGCGACCGGGCTCCGGTGTGCCGAGCGCTACGGCGATGTGCTCGGCCCGGTCCACGAGGCCGTGGAAGGTGATGAGCTCGGCGTCCACCGCGTACTCGTCGAAGCGCAGCGGCACCCGGACGCGGGTGCGCACCGTGGCGGCGGGGATCTCAGGCATGGATGGCTCCACTCGTTGCCGGTGAACAGATAGTTCAAACTCGAACGACCGATGAGGGGACCCTAGCGTGTGATTCAAATTTGAACAACTGGGCGTACGATGGGTCCATGGGTGACACCAAGTGGCTGGACGACGTCGAGATGCGGGCCTGGCAGGGCTTTCTGGCGGCCGGAGCCTTGCTGAACAGGCGGATCGAGCAGCAGCTCAAGAGCGACGCGGGCCTCTCGCATGCGCAGTACGAGATCCTCGCCAGGCTCTCCGACGCGCCCGACGGCGAGCTGCGCATGACCGAGCTCGCCGACGCCCTGTTCACCTCCAAGAGCGGCCTCACCTATCTGGTCACCCAGATGGAGAAGGCCGGCCTGGTGTGCCGTCGCTCCTGCCCGAGCGATGTGCGCGGGGTGCTGGCCTCGCTCACCGACGCCGGGCGGGAGCGGCTCGCGCAGGCTGCGCCCGGTCATGTCGCCCTCGTGCGGGCTCGGCTCATCGACGTCCTCGACCGGCGCCAGCTCGCCGTGCTCGCCGATGGGCTGGCCGAGGTGGTGCAGGGGCTCCGCTGCCCCGAGGAGGATGGCGGCGGGGAGCCAAGCGCCTGACCTCGTTCGACGTCGACAGACTGAACGTCAGGGGGCTCTGGGGGGCGTACTGCCTCACGATGCTCGACGCCCTCGAACGACCCGGCCCCTGGCGCGCAACAGGACGGTCAGCGCAACGGGAGCCGCCGTCGGAACACGGAGCCGCCCGAGGCCCCCGCAGTCGGCGTCATCGGACGCCGAGGAAGATGCCGCCCGGTGTGTTGAGGTCGTCGTTGTAGAGGTGGAACGCCCTGAGCGACCTGGATACCTCTCGCTGGGAGATGAAGGCGTCTCCGTCCAGGTCCAGACGCTTGAAGACGGCCGCGGCCTCAGAGCCGGAGATACCGCAGAAGTCCAGGTACCTGGCGAACTCGTCCTTGCTGATTCGCTTGTCGCCGTCGACGTCGAGGATGCTGAAGATAGCCTGCGCGAGATCCTCGAGCAGATGGGACGCGTGCGTGTCGTAGTCCGCTGCGCGGTGCGCCGCGACGAACTCGTCCCGGGACAGCCGGTCGTGCCCGGGGGGCGCGTGCATCAGAAGGCCCAGCCACTGCGACCAGTACGCCTTCTCCAGAGCCTTGATCTTGGAGTGGCTCGTCGGCAACGCATAGCCGGTCGTGTACTTGTCCACGATCCGCTGGAGGTCGTCCCAGGTGACGAAGCCGTCTTCGTCGGCGTCCAGGACCGAGAAGAGCCCTCGGAGTCTGCGGGTGATCGGATCGAGCGTTGCCATGCGTTCCGTGTCCTTCGCTAGCGGTGGTTGCGGACGCCGGGGTCGTTCGTCCTCGAGTCGTTGCACGGATCGACGTCCGCGGCGTACTCGACGTGTCAGACGCTCGCACGCCGCCGATGGTTCACCGTGCGCGCCGGGCCGTCGTCCGGGCAGGTGAGGTCGGCTGGCCCCGGCTCGAACCTCGGTTTGATCCTGGACGTGGGTCATGGAGCGCTCGAACCGCCGACGCTAGCAGGACCGGCTTCGGTCGATGCTGTAGTCGCTGATCAGCCAGCGGTCGCCCACTGCACTCGATCTCCCCTGTCTCGCCTGCCAGTTGACAACCCGGGGCAGCACAGTAGATCACGTGGGTCCCTCAAGCATCCCTGCGGCGAGCGGTACGTTCGAGGGCGCGATCAGCCGGGCGCGGAGGTCCGGGGCGGGCATGTCGGGGTCGAAGGGGAACATGGGCCGCCGGATGCGGTGGTGGCCGAGCCTCGTCAGGTCCTGGTCGACTCCTCCCGGGGTGAGGGCCATCCTCCAGTCGGCGGCCATGGCGTAGAGCTCCGGCTCCAGATAGCCGATCTTGACGATGACGACGTCCGCCTCGCGCGGAGCCAGCTCCAGCCGCGCGAAATCGTGTTCGTGGTGGTAGGGCTTCCGCAGCCGGGTCAGGATCACGTACACGCTCCCCACCCGCAGGACGACCTCCGTCTCCGCGTCCGGGTCGCCGTGCCGGACCGCGTGCACCACGCCCGTCAGGGTGAGCGGTCCGCAGTGCCGGTCGTCCACCTCGGCGCCCGCGGTGACGGTGACGGTGGCCCCGACGCCCGCCCGCACCGCCTCGTCGACGGCGGACGGGCCCGGCAGCGAGGCGTAGACGACGACCGGTCCGGACGGATCCTTGAACTCCGCGCGGGACAGCACCTGGTCGAGGCCCCAGGTGACGTCACCTGCGCCGCCCGCGGTCGGGTTGTCGCCGGTGTCGCTGATGAAGTACGGGCGGGCCTCGGACGCCAGCGCCTCGTCGAGGCATTCGTCGAGCGGACCGGTCGGGGCGACGAAGGCGAAGTCGCGCCGCGCGTCCCAGAACGCGCGGGCCAGCCGCTCGGCGCCCGTCGCGACCGCCTCGGGATCCTGCCCGGTGACGACCACCGCTGCCCGGTTGCGCGGCTCGTCCGCCCACGCGTACCCGACCCAGATCGCCGCGTCGACGACGCCGCGCAGCGCCGCCACCTGCTCGACCCCCGCGTACACGCTCTTCGCGGGCTCGATCCGGGTCGAGGTCTGCTCCCCGGCCAGCAGCACCGGCACGGGGATCCACGCCTTCACCGGGCGGGGCGCTCCGCTCGCCAGCAGGTCGACGAGGTTGCGGGCCGCGCGCTCCTTGGTCTCCATGGCGTCCTCGTGCGGGGCCATGCGGTAGCAGGTGATCAGGTCGCTCCGATGGACCAGTTCGCGCGATACGTTGCCGTGCAGGTCCATCGACGTCGAGACGAGGGCGTCCGGGCCGACGGTCGCGCGGATACGCGCGAGAAGGACCGCCTCGGCGTCGTCCAGGCCCTCGACCGTCATCGCTCCGTGGATGTCGTACCAGACCCCGTCGAGGGGCCCCAGCTTCCGCAGCCGGTCGATCAGCTCGGCCGAGAGGTCCGCGAACGCGGCCGCCGTCACCGTACCGCCCGGCAGCGCCTTGCCGACCAGCGCGCCGCGCCAGTCGGCGGCCGTCCGCAGCGGGGCGCCGGGGGAGAGGAACGGGTAGCGGCCGAGCACATCGGCGCCCCGCCGCGGGTGGAAGGCGGGGGCCTCGGTACGGGCCGGGGAGAAGGCCGACGACTCGATGCCGAGGCCGGCGATCGCGATGACGGGACGGGGGTGTGACATGGCTCCTCCAGGTGTCGGGACCGGTGGCGGCGGGATTCAGGAGTGGTTGCCGGCGACCGTCCGCAGCGTGTGCGCCAATGCACGTTGCAGGGCGAACTGGCCCGCGCCGACCAGCCCCGCGTCGGCGCCGAGGCTGGCCCGCTCGATGACCAGATGCTCGGTCACCAGGGGATGGCAGCCCTCGTACAGCTGGCTGCGCACAGCGGCGACGAACGGCTCCAGGGTCGAGAGGATGCCGCCGAGGTACACGGCGTCGGGGTTGAAGAAGTTGACGTTGGCGGCCAGCACCATGCCGAGGTAGCGACCGGCCTGCCGGACCGCGCGGGTCGCCTCGGGGTCGGCGTCGGAGGCGAGGCGTACGACGTCCTCGGTGCTCGTCACCACCAGCCCCCGCTCGCGCAGGATCCGCACCAGCGCGGCGCCCGACGCGACGGTCTCCAGGCAGCCGGTGTTGCCGCAGGAGCAGGGGGTGTCGTGGGCCGCCTCGACCCGCACATGGGTGATCTCGCCCGCGGCGCCTGTACCGCCCCGGTAGAGCCGGCCGTCGGCGATGACGCCCGCGCCGATCGCCGTGCCGGTCTTGACCATGATCGACTGCCGGCGCTCGGGCGGCTGGACGGTGTGCTCGCCGACGGCCATGCAGTTGGCGTCGTTCTCGATCGCGGCCGGGACGCCGAAGCGGTCCTCCAGCCAGGACCGCACGGGGAATCGGTTCCAGCCGGGCATGCGGGACGGCAGGGTGACGACGCCGGAGACGACGTCGACCGGGCCGGGCAGCGAGAGGCCGACGCCCTGGAGCAGGTCCCGGCCGTGCTGCTCGGCGAGTGCCTCCAGCGTCCCGGCCAGTCCGGGCAGGGCGGCCTCCGGACCGTCGGCGGTCGCGAACGGCACCGTGGAGACGTCGGCGAGACCGCCGCCGGGCAGGACGACGCCCACGTGGGCGTGCCGGCCGCCGAGTTCGGCCGCCACCGCGAACCCGTCGCTGCCGCCGAGCCGCAGCACCTTGCGCGGCCGGCCGCCCGCGGAGGACACCGTGCCCTCCTCGGCGACCAGGCCGAGAGACATCAGCTGGCTCACCGCGAACGACACCGTCGACGGCGCCGCGCCGAGCAGCTCGGCGATCTCCGTACGCGTCGCCACCTGCCCGGAGGCGAGGAGCTCGAGGACCCGCCCGGTCAGCGAGGAGAGGCCCGCGTTGTGCTTCCGTCGCGGTGGACTTTTTTCAGTCATGGAGGAAGTTACTTCCGGCGTCGGCGGCTGGGGCGTCGAGCGTAAGTCCCTGGGGGCGGCACAACCCTTTTTCCAGAACAGCAGTAACAGGCTTTTTACAGCAACATCCCTGTTTCTCCAGTCAGTTGGGTCGTTGACTGACCTCGCCACGCCTCAGTTCCCCGTTTTCCAAGGAGAGCCATGTCCCCAAGGAGAGCCATGCCGCCGAGGAGAGCCGCGTTCCCCTCGCGTATCCGACTCCGCGCCGGCGCCGTCCTGGCCGCAGGAATGCTGCTGCTCGCGGGCTGCACCGGGACGAGCGGCACATCGTCCTCGTCCCACGACTCGATCGACTACGCGCTGCCCGCGAACTTCACGCCTAACTGGATCCTGCCGATCGGCACGGCCGCCCACCTGAACACCAACAACATCTCCATCGCGAACACGCTGTGGGAGCCGCTCGTCGCCTACGACGGCTCGACCGGCAGCATCGCCTGGAACAAGGCCGGCTCGGTGGCCACCGCCGCCGACTTCGCCCCCGACGGAAAGAGCGTGAAGATCACGCTGGGCGACCGCCACTGGAGCGACGGAAAGCCGATCACATCGCGCGACGTCGAGTTCTGGTTCAACCTCGTCAAGGCGAACAAGGCGCAGTGGGCCGGCTACAACCCCGGCAAGGCGCCCGACAACTGGACGTCCTTCAAGACCGACGACGACCGCCACTTCACGATCGCCTTCGACAAGGCCTACAACTCCCAGTGGATGCTCGCCAACCAGCTCAGCAGCATCACCCCGCTGCCGCAGCACGCCTGGGACAAGACCGCCGCCTCGTCGCCGGTCTCCGACGCCGACCGCACGGACGCGGACGCCAAGAAGGTGTGGACGTACCTCAACAACGCGGCGAAGAACATCGCGGGCTACCAGAAGGACGACCTGTGGAAGACCATCAGCGGCCCGTACGCCGTCAAGTCCTTCTCGACAGCCGGCAAGGTGGTCCTCACCGCCAACAAGAAGTACGACGGCGGTGAGAAGCCCGCCATCCCCACGGTGAACCTCCTCCCCTTCACCACGGCCGACGCCCAGAAGAACGCCCTGCGCTCCGGCGCCGTCGACTACGGCTACATCGAGGCGACCGACCTCGACCAGAAGGACCGGTTCACCGCACAGGGCTACACCGTGAAACCGTGGTCCGGCTGGGCGATCACCTACATGCCGTACAACTTCAACAATCCGGCGATGGGCCCCGTGTTCAAACAGCTCTACGCCCGCCAGGCCATCCAGCGCTCCATCGACCAGACGAGCCTGGCGAAGGTCGTCTTCAACGGAACAGCGGCGCCCGGCTACGGCCCGGTTCCGCAGGCGCAGCCGTCGTCCTTCCTCTCGCCGACGCAGAGCGACAACCCGTACCCCTTCTCGACCTCGGCGGCGCGCGAGCTGCTCACCGGCCACGGCTGGACGGAGGAGGACGGCGTGATGACCTGCACGAGTCCCGGCGCGGACGCCTCCCAGTGCGGTGAAGGCGTCGCCGAGGGCACGAAGTTCGAGATGCAGGTGCTGTCGCAGTCCGGCTCGACTGTCACCGACAACATGATGAGCGCGATCCAGTCCTCGCTGGCGAAGACCGGGATCAAGTTCTCCATCAAGACCGCGCCGGTCAACTCCGTGCTGTCGCAGACCCCGCCGTGCACCGAGCGGCAGCCGATCTGCGCGTGGCAGCTGTCCTTCTTCGGCACGGCCGGCAGCTGGTACTTCTCCGCCTTCCCGACCGGCGACTCGCTCTTCCAGACCAAGGGCGGCTCGAACTTCGGAAGCTACTCCAACCCCGAGGTCGACGAGCTCATCTCCGCCTCCACGACGGCGAAGTCGGAGCAGGCCGTCCAGGACTACAGCGCGGCCCTCGCCAAGGACCTGCCCGTGATCTGGCTGCCGGAGCCCGTCTACCAGATCTCGGTGATCAAGAACGGCCTGAGCGTTCTCTCGCAGGACTCGCTCGCCAACTTCCACCCCGCGCAGTGGAAGTGGACCAGCTGAGTGGACACCGTTCGCTACCTCGTCCGACGGGTCCTCCAGGCCCTGGCCGTGATCCTGATCGTCACAGTCGTGGTGTTCTGCCTGCTGCACGCGCTGCCCGGGGGGCCCGCACGCGGGATCCTCGGACCGCAGGCCACGGCCGGGCAGATCGAGGCGTTCAACCACGACCAGGGCCTGGACCGGCCGCTGCCCGTCCAGTACGTCTACTACCTGAGCACGCTGCTGCACGGCGACCTCGGCACCTCGTACACCCTCAACGAGACGGTGTCCCGGCTCATCGAGCAGCGCCTGCCGAAAACGCTGCTGCTGACCGTCCTGTCCGCTCTCGTCGGGCTGCTGGTGGCCGTCCCGCTCGGCATGTGGCAGGCGGTACGGCGCAACAAGCCGGTGGACTACGTGGTCACCACGCTGAGCGTCGTCGCCTACTCGACGCCCGTGTACTTCCTGGGACTCGTCCTGGTGCTGCTCTTCACGCAGACTCTGCGCTGGTTCCCGTCGCAGGCGCCCCAGGGGGAGACGCTGGCGCAGGTGTTCGCCGAACCGGGCGCGCTCGTACTGCCGGTCGCCACCGGAGCGGCTTCCACGGTCGCCGTGTTCAGCCGGTTCATGCGGGCCGCGACCCTGGAGAACCTCGCCGAGGACTACGTCCGAACCGCCCGCGCCGGCGGCTCCCGCCCGCGCGCGATCCTGTGGCGGCACGTGTTCCGCAACTCCCTCACCCCGGTCGTCGCCATGCTCGGCTACTACGTGCCCGTGATCTTCGGCGGCGCCCTCGTCGTCGAGCAGCTCTTCAACTACCCGGGAATGGGGCTGCTGTTCTGGAGCGCCGCGCAGTCGTCCGACTATCCGGTGCTGCTCGGCTGCGTCCTCGTCATCTCCGTTGCGACCGTC
Source organism: Streptomyces sp. NPDC051907 (assembly GCF_040681075.1). Classification (NCBI taxonomy): domain Bacteria; kingdom Bacillati; phylum Actinomycetota; class Actinomycetes; order Kitasatosporales; family Streptomycetaceae; genus Streptomyces; species Streptomyces sp. NPDC051907. Next base: position 47,956 of record NZ_JBFAYB010000042.1, read on the forward strand.
GTGGGCACCCTGCTGGCGGACGTCGTGCAGCGGATCGTCGATCCTCGAGCGAAGGCGGAGCGGACATGAGCGCGGTGGCACAGGCTCCCTCGCTGGAGCCGGTCTCGGGTCACCGCCTCTCGGTGCGCCGGTTCGCCCGCAACCGGCCGGCCGTCGCCGGGCTCGTCGTGGCCGTCCTCTTCCTGCTGTTCTGCTTCGTCGGCCCGCTCCTGTACCCGACGGACCAGACCCATACGGACCTGACCCAGGTCAACCTCCCGCCCAGCGGGGCGCATTGGCTGGGCACCGACGCCGTCGGACACGACGAGCTCGGACGGCTCATGTACGGCGGGAAGGTCTCGCTGCTCGTGGGCCTCGCGTCCGGGCTGCTGGCGACCGTCGTCGGCACGCTGTGGGGCGCGGTGGCGGGCTACGCGGGCGGCTGGGTGGACGCGGCGATGATGCGAGTGGTCGACGCGGGCATCGCGATCCCCGCCCTGTTCATCCTGCTGGTCTTCTCCGCCATCGCCACCCCCGGCGCGCTCGGGCTGATCGTCATCCTGGGCCTGGTGTCGTGGCTGGTGCCGTCCCGGCTGGTGCGGGCGGAGACGCTCACGCTCAAGAACAGGGACTACATCCTCACCCTCCGCGCGATCGGCGGCACCCACGGCCGCGCGATCGTCCGGCACATCCTGCCGAACTCGGTGTCGACGATCGTGGTCGCGGCGACCTTCCAGGTCGCCGACGCGATCCTGCTCGTCGCCTACGTGTCGTATCTCGGTCTGGGCGTCCAGCCGCCGTCGACCGACTGGGGCGGCATGCTGTCCGCCGGTCTGACGGCCGCGTACTCCGGACGCTGGTGGCTGATCGTTCCGCCGGGCCTCGCGATCATCCTCGTCGTGTGCGCGTTCAACGCGATCGGCGACGGGCTGCGCGACGCCTTCGACGTGAGGGGGCGCGGATGAGCACCGCGTACACGACTGACTCTGACACGACCGTCCCGGGCGCGGCCATCCTGGACGTCGAGCGTCTCAAGGTGACCTTCGCGACCGACACGGGCGACGTGCCCGCCGTGCGTGACGTGTCCCTGCACGTCCGGCCCGGCGAGACCCTCGCGCTGGTCGGCGAGTCGGGGTCCGGCAAGTCGACGGTGGCGCTGGCCGCGATGGGGCTGCTGTCCGCCGGCGCCCGGGTGACGGGGCGGGTGTCGGTCGACGGGACGCAGGTCGTCGGCGCCACCGAGGCGGAGCTCGCGCGGCTGCGCGGCCGTACTGCCTCCATGGTCTTCCAGGAGCCCGCCACCGCCCTCGATCCGCTGACCCGGGTCGGCAGACAGATCGCCGAGGTCATACGGAACCACCGGAGCGTCTCCGCCCGGCAGGCCGCCGCGGAGGCGGTCGGACTCCTGCGCCGCGTCGGCATCGCGGACCCGGAGCGGCGGGCGTCCGCGTTCCCGTTCCAATTGTCGGGCGGGCAGCGGCAGCGGGTAGTCATCGCCATGGCGATCGCCAACTCGCCCCGTCTGCTGGTCGCCGACGAGCCGACCACCGCGCTCGACGTCACCGTGCAGGCCGACGTCCTCGACCTGCTGCGGGGGCTTGCCGCCGACTCCGACACCGGCGTGCTGCTAGTCACCCACAACATGGGCGTCGTCGCCGACTTCGCCGACCGGGTCGCCGTCATGCTGCGGGGCGAGATCGTGGAGACCGGTCCCGTGGAGGAGGTACTGCTGCGGCCGACGCACGAGTACACGCGGCTGCTGCTGGCGGCGGTGCCTCGGCTGGCGGTCACCGAACGAGAGGCCGACGGGGCGGTGGAGGCGGTGGGGGCAGACGGGGCGCCGCAGGCGCGCCAGGAGCGACCTCCGGATGATCCAGGGCGGGCGGCCGACGCCGAGCCGGTGGTCCGGCTTCGCGACGTCTCGGTGAGCTTCGGCCGGGGACGCCGTGGCGTCAAGGCCCTCCAGGAGGTGTCCCTGACCGTCCGACCCGGCGAGACCGTCGGCCTCGTAGGCGAGTCGGGGTCCGGCAAGTCGACGGCGGCACGGGTCGCGCTGGGTCTGGTGGCGCCGGACTCCGGCTCGGTGTCGCTGTTCGGCGCGGATCTGCGCCGGGCCCGCGGACGCGCCCGCCGGGCGCTGCTGGCCGGCGTGGGCGTCGTGCTCCAGGACCCGGTCGCGTCGCTGGACGCGCGGATGAGCGTCGCCGAGTGCGTGGCCGAGCCGCTGCGCGTGCACTGCAGGGGGACGACGGCGGCCGAGCGGCGGGCGCGGGTCGCCGAGGTGCTGGAGCTCGTCAGGCTGCCGGCGGGGTTGGCGGGACGGGGGCCGCGGGAGCTGTCCGGAGGGCAGCGGCAGCGGGTCAGTCTGGCCCGGGCGCTGGTACTCGAGCCGCGGCTGCTCGTGGCGGACGAGCCGACCAGCGCGCTCGACGTGAGTGTGCAGAGGACGGTGCTGGAGGTGATCGGCGAGCTGCAGGAAGAGCTCGGGTTCGCGTGCCTGTTCGTCTCGCACGACCTGGCCGTCGTGCAGCGGTTCGCCCAACGGGTCGTGGTGCTGCGAGCCGGGCGGGTCGAGGAGCAGGGGCCGACCATGTCCACGCTCCTGCGCCCGGAGACGGAGTACACACGCCGGCTCATCGCCGCCGTGCCCGTACCGGATCCGGTGCTCCAGCGCCGCCGCCGCACCGAGCGCCGGGCATCGGCGACCGCCGCCGGACAGGGGGCCACCGCGTGACGCGCCAGGCGAACGCTCGGGGACGAGCCGCCGGACACCCGGCAGCAGTCCTCGCCGGGATCGACATCGGCGGCACGACCACGCAGGCGATCCTGTGCACGCCGGACCTGGACGTCCTCGACCGCGCGGAGACGCCGACCCCGGCGGCCGAGGGCGGTGAGGCGATGGTCGGCGCCGCGTTGGACGCCCTACGACGGCTGCTGGACCGTACGCCCGCACGGCTGCTCGGCGTCGGGGTGGGCGCGGCGGGCGTGGTGGACGCACGGGCGGGGCGGGTACTGGTGGCGAGCGACTCCTTTCGCGACTGGGCCGGCTTCCCGGTGACCGGGACGGTCGAACGGGCCCTGGGCATACCGGCCTTCCTGGACAACGACGTCAACGCGTTCCTGCGGGGCGAGACGGCGCGGGGCGCCGTCGTGGGCGAGGCGCATGTGCTCGGCATGACGCTGGGCACGGGCGTCGGCGGGGCGCTCTGGCTGGACGGCGCGCTGTACGAGGGGCCGCGGGGCGCGGCCGGGGAGATCGGCCATGTGCCCGGCTTCGGGGACCTGCCCTGCACCTGCGGCGGCCGAGGCCACCTGGAGACCCTGGCGTCAGGCCGCTCCCTCGCCGCCCGCTACGCCGAGCGCACCGGGCGGGAAGCCACCGCCCGCGAGATCGCTAGGGCGGCGCGGCGCAACGACCCGGACGCGCTCGCCGTCTACGGGGCCGCGGGCGCCGCCGTCGCCCGCGCGATCCTCCTCACGGCCGGCCTGCTGGACGTCGCCACCTTCGTGATCGGCGGCGGCGTCAGCGGGTCCTGGGCTCTGCTCGAACCCGCGCTGACCAAGGCCCTGGCCGCCGAGCCTCCCGTCAGCGGCCACCCGGTCCGCGCCCTGCAGTCCCGCCTGGGCGGGGACGCGGTGGCCCTGGGAGCGGCTGCCCGCGCACGGGAAGGGCTGGACGCCTGGGCGGGGACGCGCGACGTCGGCCCGACCGGCTCCACTACACCCTGACGAGGCGGTCCGGAGCCAAAAGGTTGAAACCGCAACAGCGGCTCGTGTTGTCCGTAGGCTTCTGTCTCTCATCGTCACCATTGAGGGGGGACCTCACCTTGCGTACCCATGCCGTCGTCACCGCCGCCGTCGTGGCCGGAACGTTCGCCGCGCTGACCGCGAGCCCGGCCCAGGCCGCCGAATACTCCTCCGCGCTCAAGGTCCGCGGCGTCCAGTACGACGCACCGGGCAGGGACTCCAACCGCTGCACAGGCGGCAACACCCGCGAGGAGTATCTGACGATCAAGAACTACTCGTCCTCGGGGACCGTGAACCTGAAGGGCTATGTCGTCAAGGACGCCGTCGGCAACCGGTTCACCTTCACCGCCAACCACTATCTGCAGCCCGGCGACTATGTGAAGCTCCGGGGCGGCAACGGCGCCGACTCCGACAGCGGCAACGTCGTCTACCGCGACAACTGCAACTTCCTGTGGAACAACGACCGGGACACCATCTACCTTCACAAGCCCTCCGGCAGCCGCGCGGACGTCCACTCGTACAGCAAGAGCGCAAACGACCGCGACGGCAACGGCTATGTGACGTTCCACTGATACGCGGCACTGACTCCGGCCTCGTCGCCCAGTCGACGACGAGACCGGAGGCGGCTGCGCGGCAAGGACTCTCCGTCAGGACACCAGCGTCTGCTCCTCCAACTCCGTCAGCTTCACCGTGCACAGGCCGCCGCGCTCGACCTTGACGTCCGTCACCTTCAGCTGGGTGCCCGGCAGGAGGATGAACTCCTCCTCGCCGGTGAACGCGGAGAAGTCACGGATGCCCACGGCCCGGGAGGGGACCACCTCGAACAGCGTCCTCTTGCCGCGGCTGCCGAGGAACCCCTTGGCCACGCCGAACTCGGACGTGCACGAGGACACACCCCACCAGGCCACCGTCCGTCCGAGCGGGTACTGCGCGCGCAGGTCCAGCGACACACCGCGCCACAACGGCTCGGTCCGGACGGGGAGCTGCGACACCGCCGAGAACAGCAGCCGCAGATACGGCAGGTACGGGACGAGCCTGGTCCGGTCCGGGGAGCGCAGGATGGCGTTGATCTCCCGGTAGAACCCGGACTCGCAGGTATAGAGGTACAGGGCGGCGATCGCGTCGGCGGACAGGCCGTCGGACGCCTCGTCCGCCCGCCGCTTGCCGAACTCGTGCGACCGGTCGACGTGCCGGCCCAGCCCGGACAGCAGCGCGGCGACCGGGGAGACGGCGTCGCGGAAGTCCATGAGCGGGGTGTCGAACACACCCGTGATCGCGGGAAGGACGAGCCCCTCGTCCTTGACGCTGGAGAGCCGGTCCAGATACAGCTGATGCAGCTCCATGGTGGACGCGATGAACGCGCCCATGCGGTCGGCGACGTCGCCGTCTGCCCCGCCGGTCTGTGCCGCGGACTGGTTCCAGCCGGTGCTGGGCAGCCAGTCGATCTCGTCGGCGCCCACCGACGCGAGGGCCTCGTTCACCATCCCGAAGTGGTCGCCGTCGCAGAAGATGTCGCCCTGCGCCGCAGGGTTGGCGTGGTCGATGTGCCGGACCTCGACCTCGGGGTACTTCTTCTGGAGCTCGAGGACGACCTTCTTCAGACTGCGCGCGTGCGCTCCCCACCACGCGAAGACGACCCCGCGGTCCTCCTCGTCGGCGTTCTGCTTGGCCTTGAGGATCTCCTCGACGATCCGCTCGGCGACCGGCCGCCAGAACTTGGTGTGCCGGTCGGTGGCGATCGCCCCGTCGCTGTTGGCCGTCAGCGCCGCGTTCAGCAGCAGCACGCCCTGCGTGAGCATCGCCTGGAACCACTCCGGCGGCTGGACGGTGTCCTGCTTCTTCAGCAGCCCGCGAATGTCGGCTATCGGAGTCTTCTTGGGTATGCCGTACTTCCACATCGCCGCTGCCTTGATGATGCAGCGGACGCTGACGACCCGGCCGAACTGGCTGTCCTTCCAGTCGTGGAAGGTGTTGTCGAACATGGCGATGCCGGTGGCGCTCTCCGGCCGCGGGTACGGGTTCTGACCGAAGACGACGACCTTCCACTTGTGCGGCGCGTTGGGCTTGAGCGCCTGGAAGGTCAGTTCGCGGACGGGGACGACTTCCGGGCTGCGGCCGGGGCCGATGAACGCGGCCGCGTCCGGCTGCGCCTCGATTACCGGCTTCAGCAGCGGAAGCCACGGTTCACCGCCGCCCTTGAACAGTTCCGCGAGGGCGAGCGGGTCGTTCGGGTCGGGCGTGGCGGGGGTGTGGGCATCGCTCATGGCAGAAGGACTCCGAATGGTCGAACTGTGCTGGTGGAAGGCCTGATTGGCGAAGTGCCCATGAGGATATGCCAGCCCACTGACAGCCCCCTCCGGCTGATGGAGGACGCAGGGCCGGGCGGCTGCGTTGTCAGTGGGGCGCGGTAGCGTTCCGATCAGTTGAGTGACCTTCTCGATCGGAGTGAACCATGACCGTAGACCGAGTGCCGTCGCCGCTCAGGGTGGTGCTGACCGACATCAACACCGCAGTGGTGGAGGCGTGGCGAGCGGCCTTCGCCGACACCCCCGAGATCGAGATCCGCAAGGGCTCGATCCTCGACGAGGACGTCGATGCCTGGGTCAGCCCCACCAACTCCCGGGGCCGCATGGACGGTGGGGTCGACGCGGCCATCAAACGGCATCTCGGCGCGGGCATCCAGCTGCGGGTGCAGAAGGCGATCCGCAGCCAGTTCGCCGCAGCGCTCCCGGTGGGCAGCGCGGTGTGCGTACCGTCCGGGGCGGTCAATCCGAGGTTCCTGATCTCGACGCCGACGATGGAGACGTCCTCGCAGAACGTCAGCGAGACCTTGAACGTGGCCCTGGCCTGCGCGGCCGCGTTCCAGGCGATCCACCAGCAGAACAACGAGGCGCCGGGCAGCATCCGGTCGGTGGCGCTCGTCGGCATGGGCGCCCAGACCGGCCGGGTGCCGGCGCGGGTGTGCGCCAACCTGATGTGGACGGGCCACACCCTCTTCAACGACCACTCCTTCGACGACTACGACGAACTGCGCCGCACGATCGTCGCGCAGCTCGACGACCTCGAGAGCGCGCCCGTGGAGAAGAGGGTCCGTATAGCGCCGCCGAAGCGCGCCACCTCGCGCCGCTGACGAGGCGGCAGCGTTGGCCAAGCGGCCCGGTTCAGGTTTCCAGGCCCGCAGGATCTGGAGTTCGCCGGTGCAGCAGCCCGCTCCTCGGCTATGAGGTGGCGTCATCGATGGTCATGCGCGTCATGTGGGCAGTGGCGCCGAGGTGGCCGAGTGATGAGCCGATGCACCACGCCCGCGAAGTCGACGGCCCCTTCCGGGTCATCGGCGTAACGGGCGACGGCGAGCGGGGCGATCCAGCTCAGCAGGACGTCCTCGGCAGCCAGCAGATGTCCCAGGGCGAGCAGCGCGGAACGGCCGTTGCCGTCGTCGAAAGGGTGGAAGAAGGAGATGTCGAGGTACAGGCGGGCGGCCCTGGCAGGCAGCGGCACAGCTGGCTCGCGGCTCTGGGCCAGGCAGGCGGCGAAGCGCTCCGGTGTGTCCGCGCACAGGCCGTACCGCTCCCGACCCCGTTTGGCGAACGCCGGTCCGGTGCGGAACTCGGCACGGGGAAGCCCGAGTACGGTCCGCTGCCAGCCGGCGAGCAGCTCGAAGTCCAGGCAGCGGCCGGCGCGCCCATCGGCATAGGCCTGCCGCCAGGCGGCCTCCAGCCGCCGGGCCCGGTCCTCGCCCCGCGCTGGACCGGACGCCGCTGCGTAGGCCGCGATTCCGTCGGCGGCTCCGCGCACCGGAGCGGTCACCTCGGGGCACGCCCCGGCCCAGTCGACCCGCTCGCGGACGCTCAGCCACACCAGGAGATCGTCGACGGTCCTGCCGCGGTCAGCGGTTCGCATGAGCGGCTATCTGCTCGGCCACGTCGTCGACCAGCCGCAGCCCCGGCTCCGTCCAGCTCTTGAACCGGCCCCCGACGGCTTGCTCCACCAACTCCATTGCCTTTGCGGGCGCTACGCCATTGCTCTCCAGGTACCAGCGCAGCACCAGCATGCAATGCCCGTACCAGCCCGACTCGCAGGAGGTGCGGTCGAGCACCACCGTCACCAGCCGAGCCACCGCTCTCTCCCACGCCCACTCCCGATCCTCGGCCGGGGCGTCCGAGGCGGGGGAGAGGCGGTCGAACTTCTCGGCGAGCTCTTGGAGCCAGTCCCACCACTCCTCGAGAGAGTCCATGACCAGGTCAGGAGTCTGCTCCTGGTCGGTGACCGAGTGGGAGGGGCAGCACCAGGCGCCGACAGGCCCGCCGAAGTGCGTCGAGTGGCTCCAGCCGACCACCCAGGCGCCGAACCGGTCGACGAGGGCCCGGGTCACCTCGTCCTCGTACCGGAACCCCCGCAGGCCATCGCCATCCTGTTCCGGAACGGGGGTGGCAACGACGACGTCATAGGCGGCGTCCACGTGGAATTCACGGCCCGCCGGGTCCATTTCCGCCCAGGTCCGGTCCCACACCCTCAGTCTGTCTTCCACACGGTCAGCCTGACATACGGCCCGCCGCCTGGTTGCTCCTGCGTACGATCTCGCCAGGTGTCAAGGAGCAGCGCTTCCATAGATGTTCGGGAGGCGCTATTGGTTCGTGTGCGAGGCGGTCTTCGCAGACCGGTGCCGATGTTCCCTTCTCTGAGACAAGAGGACAGATCCTGTGAAACAAAGTGGTTCGTCCGGGCTCCGTGTCAGCGGCCTGTGCTACCGGATCGAGGGGCGGACGCTCCTTGACGGCGTGGAACTGTCCGTGTCTCCCGGTGAGTCGGTCGCCGTCACCGGCCCCAGCGGGTCCGGCAAGTCGACGCTGCTCATGTGCATTCTCGGTCTGATCAAGCCGCAGGCGGGCACTATGACCGCCGGGGGCCGGGAGATCACCGGACTCACATCCTCACGGCTCGCGCAGGTACGGCGCCAGACTCTGGGCATGGTGTTCCAGTTCGGCGAACTCCTCCCCGAACTCAGCCCGGTGGAGAACGTCGCCCTGCCCGTCCTGCTCGACGGAGGCCGCCATCAGGACGCCTACCGGCGGGCGGAGGAGCTCCTGAACGAGCTCGGGGTTCCCGTCGGCTCCACTCCCACCGGCATGCTCTCCGGCGGCGAGCGCCAGCGGACCGCCGTAGCCCGCGCCCTGATCACCGAGCCCGACGTCCTCCTTGCCGACGAGCCCACCGGCGCCCTCGACCCCGAGGCCAAAGAGGAAGTCGCCAGTCTGCTCTTCACGACCGCCCGTGACCGGGGCTGTGCACTGCTGTTGGTCACGCACGACCTGACGGTCGCCGGCCGGGCCGACCGCCGCCACGAGCTCCAAGGCGGGATCCTCGCCGAAACAGGAGCCGTCTGATGATGGAGAGCCTCCGCACCGCGGGCAAACTGATCAAGATCGGTCTCGCCGCGGGCCGTTCCACTCCCGGCGACCGCCTGCGCTGGTGGGGCCTGTTCGGCGCCGCCGCGGCCGTCGCCTTCGTCGTCCTGGCGACCGTTGCCACCGTCGCCACCTATCACGGCCGCGAGACCAGAGCGGACGCCAGAGGGCCGGTGATCACCGACAGAAAGGATGCCGCGCTGCTGTACCGGGAGGGAGCCGACTCCGTCGGAAACATGCCCGTATCCGTGGTGTTCGTCCACCCGCTCACCGCCGAGGCCCCTGTTCCCGCCGGTGTGACCCGCTGGCCCCAGCCGGGCGAGGTCCTGCTCTCTCCCGAACTCGTCAGGACCGGAGGCGGAGAAGGGATCCTGACCCGGTACGGGACGTTCGCAGGAACCGTCACCACCGATGGCCTGGTCACCCCCTCCGAGCGGATCGCCTATGTTCGCGTGGCGGACACACCGCCGAAGGACGATCCCCGGTGGATGCGCGTGCTCGCCTTCGGAAGCGGCGGCGGTGCGACCGGAGAGATGGCCGATCAGCGGCCAGTGAGCTCCCCCGTCCTCGCGTTATGGGCCCTGACCGGACTGCCCGCGCTCGCCCTGACCGTGGTCGCCGCGCGGGTGGGCTCGCGCACCCGCGACCGGCGCAGCAGCCTGCTGCAAGCGCTCGGTGGGACGTGGCGGCACCGAATGATCGTCAACGTCGGTGAAGCCGCGATCCCCGCCGCGCTGGGAACCCTCGCCGCGCTCCTCCCCTATGCCGTCGCCTCCGTACGGGACATCCGCCTTCCGCCCACCGGGTACATCCTCGACCACCGTGACGTATGGGCCGCATGGCCCACCGCCGCCGCATCGGCGGCTGTATCCCTGCTGGCCGTGCTGAGCATCGTGGTGGGCACGCATCGCGTTCACCGGGACGGCACGTCCACCCGCCCCGCCTCCTTCACATCCCGTGTTCCCGCGTGGCGCCTCGTGCTCTGCGGCGCCGGCGTCGCACTGGTGCTGACGAGCCAGTACGTGCCCCGGCGGGCGCAGCTCGTCGTGTTCGCCTGCGGGACCGTCGTGATGTGGGCCTTTCTGTCCTCCCTCGTGGCTCTCCTCACCCGTCACCTGGGCTCCTGGATCGCCGACAACGGCAGGCGCAGGGGGCATGCGGGCCGCATGATCGGCGGACGGTGGACGCACGCGCATCCCGGCGTCATCGTGCGCCTCGCTCTGGCCATGGTGATCGGCATCGGGATCGTCGCCCAGATGCAGGTGTGGATCAGCAGGCTCGGAGAGCAGTCGCACGCGGCCGTCGCCACCCATGAGCGGATCAAGGACACGGTGATCGAGTTGGCCACCGGCAGCATGACCGCGTCACAGGCAGAGCGGTTCCGTTCGTCCCTTCCCGCGGGGTCGGTGCTGCTGACCCGCACCTTCCACGATCCGGGGACGTCCCAAGACACCTGGGTGACGATCGGTGGGTCCTGCCGCGATCTGCGCACGCTGCACGTCGCCTGCCGCGGCGACACCGGGCCGGCGGCGGGAAGCGGCGCTCAGGTGGAGGAGATGCGCCGCTGGTACGGCAACCTCCGGTTCGCACAGGTCCCCCGGATCGCGGTGAAGGCGGACGGCACGCAGTCCCTCCTCGTCGTGACCCCCGCACCGGGGCAGCTCGCCGCGGTGAAGCAGGCCGCGTACACGCTTCCCAATCCCTCGGTGCAGGTCGAGGCACTGGGCGGGAACTGGCTGGCGTCCTCGGGTTCCCGCCTGCCGAACTGGATCCAGCTGTTCGGCGTCACCGGCATCCTCTTCATTCTCCTGGCCGGTGCGGTGAGCGCGGCGGCCGAGTTCGTCCGGATCCGCCACGCTCTCGCCCCGCTCTCCGTCTTGACCGGCCATCGCCGCGTATTCCGGTCGGTGACGTCCTGGCATCTGACCGTCCCACTGCTCATCGCAACCGTCGTCGCCGGGGCTGTGACCGCATGGCACTCGGTGTTCTTCATCGCCCTGGTACAGGAGGGCTCTGTGTCGTGGACCGTCCTGTCGGCCGGCATCGCGGCGTGCGCCGCGGTCTCCCTGACCGTCGGGTTCCTCGGCGCGCGTGCGGCGGCACGAGAGGCCGACCAGTGGCGGCCGACAGCCGACTGAACGCAACCATCCCCCGCTACAGGGACAGGTCAGCGGACGACGTCGAAGACGTTCTTCTGCAGACCGTTCGCGTAGGCCTCGTGCTCGACGAGCTTCAGCTTCTGGGCGTCCTTGTCCGTGGCGCTGAAGAGCCGCTTGCCCGCACCGAGCAGCAGCGGGAAGACGAGCAGGTGGTAACGGTCGATCAGACCGGCGTCCGAGAGGGCCTGGTTCAGGGAGGCGCTGCCGTGGACGATGATCGGGCCGCCCTCGGTCTCCTTCAGCGCGGCGACCTCGTCGAGCGAGCGCAGGATCGTCGTCTCGCCCCAGTTCGACACCAGGTCGTCCTCGCCGAGGGTGGTGGAGACGACGTACTTCGGCATCAGCTTGTAGTCGCCGAAGTCCTCCATGTCGGGCCACACCGGGCTGAACGCCTCGTAGCTGGTCCGGCCCATCAGTATCGCGGTGGCTTCCTTCTGTTCCCGGCCCTTGATGCCGAACGCCTCGGGGAGGAATTCGACGTCCTTGAAGGTCCACCCCGAGTTCCGGTAGCCGGGCTCGCCGCCCGGGGCCTCCACGACGCCGTCGAGCGAGATGAAAGCGGTGCTGATCAGAGTGCGCATCCGGGGTTCCTCGATGTCTCGTGTCTGGGTTCTCAGCAGGTCCGGTCGGTGCACGCTTCGACCGATCTCGCGGCCGCCGCGCACCAACCATGATCTCTGACTGTGGATCGTGGAGAAACTCATCGGTCGCTGCCCGCTGCCCCAGGTGAACCAGACGGCCGAAGCGGCCGGGAGGAAGGCAGTCGGGGCTCGACGAGCCGAGCGAGACGGCCTAGAGACGGCGTGCCGCGACAACCGCCGCACTGGCTGGTGTCGTGAGTATCTCCGTGGCGTCCAAGGCTGGATGAGTGAGGTAGAAGACGCGGAGCTCGTCCACTTCGCCTTCGAAACGAGGCGGCCAGTGAGACGAGGGGGTGAAGTCGTCCAGGATGAGGAGACCACCGGGAGCAAGCAGCTCGACGACCTGCTGAGGGTCGTCACGCTTGCCCCCGCCGTCGCAGAAGAAGACGTCGAAGGGGGCGTGCTGTTCAAGCAGCCGCCAGTCCCCGGTGAGGACGCTGACGCGCTCGTCGCCGGCGAAGACATCAGCCGCTCGACGGGCCCGCTCCTCGTCGCGCTCTACGGTGACCAGCCGTGCACCGGCGCCGAGGCCGCTGTGCAGCCAGGCGGTGCCGACTCCCGTGCCGGTGCCGCTCTCCGCGATGATCCCGTGGGGCTTCGCCGCGGCTGCCAGCCTGAGCAGCCTGCCCACTTCGGGGATGCAGCTCTTCTTGAAACCCGCCTCGGAGGCGACGCGCTCCGCGGCCACCACGCGAGGCGGAATCGCACGCTCGACCATGATTACGCATCTCCCTTCATCATGAACACGACGCTATCCCCCCTTTGCGTTTCTGGGGCCTGCTTGCGGTGAGTGGGGCGAAGGCAGGGGAGAGGAGCCTCAGCAGCTTCCTGCCCGGGCTGTACACCTCGCCGCCCATGCCTCCGCCCCACCCCGATCAGTCCTGGCCGGCAGCGCCGGTCAACGGCGTGCTCGTCGCTCTGCCTGTCCGGGATCGGCGCCGGACCCCAGCGGTCGCAGGGTGAGGGTGTAGTCGTACGCTCGGTCGGCCTTCACCCGGTACTGCTCGCGGACCGGATTGGGCGTGTCGCCCACGCCGGTGACCGCGTGGTCGGCGTGCAGGGTGTTCCAGCCGTCGTTGCGCTTGAGGAAGTGCGGATAGGAGGCCCGGTCGAGCTGGTCGTACGCGGTCGCGGCCACCTCGAGATCACCGGAGACCAGGAGCCCGCGCCCCTGGCCGTCGCTGAGCGACGCCCAGCGCACATCGTCGTGGTTGCCGTGGTCCTGCGGTTTCAGATACTCCACGTACTGCTTCTCGACGGACGAGGACCACACACCCATGGGGGTGCCGTCCTTGCGGTCGTTGTAGTTTTCCACCGGCCCGCGGCCGTACCACCGGAAGACGCCGAACCGCTGGGGCACGGTGAGCTTGAGCCCGATCCGCGGCAGATAGGGCAGCTTGCGGAACGCGCCCTGCGCCTCGGCCTGATGACGGATGCGCACCTCACCTGCCCGGTCGATCTGGTAGGCCATGGTCTGACGGAAGGACGCATCGGTGGCGTAGGGCGATGCGGCGGTCGAACGAACGGTGACAGTGACCGCGTCCTCGTCGTTCTGCGTGATCCGCACACCGTCCACGGTCGTGCGCAGCCGGTCCAGTCCCAGAGCGCTCCACCTCTTGCCCTCGGCGCTGCCCCAGTCCCACCGCTCATTGCTGATCGGGGCGCGCCACACGTCCAGTTGGGGGCCGGATCGCAGCAGCTCATGACCGTCGGCGTGCATCGAGGTGATCGACCCGGCCTCCTTGCTGAAGGCGTACCGGAAGCCGTCACCGTTGACGACGACCGTGTCGCCGGTCTCTGTGGCCTTGACGGGCCCGCCTGAGGGCCTGCCGGCGGGCTCGGGCACCTTGTCGCCTCCGATGGGGAACTGGCCGAAGGACACCATGTGTCCGGCCTTGGCCCAGCTGGTGGTGCGGGCCGTGACAGCCTGCACGGTGAGATGGCGTTCGTATCCGCCGGGGTTGGCGGGCGGCGCCGGGAGGTGGACGACCTTGTCGGATCCGGCGCCGACGTCCACGGCTTGGGTACCGCTCGCGACGACCCGAGCGCCTTCGGTCACCTTCCAGCGCAGACGCAGGTCCGAGGTGTCGGCGAAAGCGCGCTCGTTGGCGACCGTGACCTTGCCCGCCCTGGCGCCGCCGGAGGGATCGGTGATCCGGATCGGTGCGTGCACCCAGGCGAGTTGGGCGGTCTCCGGCTGCGGCACGCGGTCGGCGCTGACCAGACCGTCCACTCCGGACTCGTACAGGCCGTAGGAGAGGTAGCTTCCCTTCCGGGTGAACTCGTCGAAGTCCAAAGCGATCAGGGCGTCGGCCTTGGGGTCGTCGCCGGCTGCGAGCCGGGCTGCGCCCAGGGCGGCGCCGTACACGCGGACCTGGTCGACGGCGCCCTTCGCGGTGCGGCCGTTCCAGCCGTCCTCCATGGTGTCGGCGTTGCGCCCGATGCCGAGGTCGAAGCCCGTGGGGTCGATGCGACCGCTCCACGCGGTCTCGCCGAGCTGCCTGCCGTCGATGTACAGACGCAGTGCGGCGCCGTCGTAGACGCCGGTCACGCGGTGCCAGGAGGCTGCCCAGTTGTCGGGCACCGGGGCGGTGACGGTACGGGGCTTGCCTTCGGACGTGATGGTGAACTCGAGCGTGTTCCTGTTCTTCATCCGCAGCACGTACTGGTCGCCCTTGCTGATGACGGTGAAGTCGCCGGTCCATCCTTCGGCGGGCTTGACCTGGGCGTCCAGGGTCAGTGCTCTGCCCGTGAGATCCAGGCTGGGGTCGCGGTACACCTCGACGAAGTCGTCGAGACCGGACAGATAGAGGGCCTTGCCGCGCTGGCCCGGGACGGTCGTCGGTCTGCCGGAGAGACTGGCGGCGATGTCATGACCGGAGGAGTCGGGGGTGGTGATGAGCGGGCGGCGGATGTTCTGCTCGGCCCAGTCCCAGATGAAGCCGCCCTGCGCGCGTGGCTGGCTCCGGATGACGTCCCAGAACTCCCGGAAGTTGCCGAGACTGTTGCCCATGGCGTGGGCGTACTCGCCCATCACGATGGGTTTCTCCGCGGTCTTGGCCTTGGACTCCAGGGAGGCGGGGGTCTGGTAGCGAGGGCCTGCGACATCCGCGAAGGGCGCGTCGCCGTTGGGCCGGTTCGACTGGTGGTAGAGCGGCCGGGTGGGTTCGTGCTTCTTGGTCCACTCGGCCATGGCGTAGTGGGCCTTGCCGAGGCCGGCTTCGTTGCCGGTGTCCCACATGATGACGCTGGGATGGTTCTTGTCGCGCTCCACCATCCCCTGGTGGCGCTCGAGGAACGCCTTCTGCCACTCCGGCCGTTCGGCGAGGCAGTCGTGCGGACAGCTGGCGTGGCTGTGGGTCTCGACCTCCATCTCGTCGTCGATCAGTATTCCCTCGCGGTCGGCGAGTTCGTACAGATACGGATCCGAGGGATAGTGCGAGGTGCGAATGGCGTTGATGTTCAGCCGCTTCATGAGGCGGACGTCCTGGCGCGTCCGCTCCTTGGTGGCGTGGCGTCCGGTGACGGGGTCGGTCTCGGCACGGTTCACGCCACGGATCAGCACCCGCTTTCCGTTGAGCCTGAGCTGCTTGTCCTTGACCTCGATCTCGCGGAAGCCGACGCTCTGCCGGACGGTCTGGACCGCCGTGCCGTCAGGTCCATGGAGGGTGAGGACCAGCTTGTAGAGATTCGGCGTCTCGTCGGACCACTTGGCGGGATCGGCGACCTGGCCGGTCAGTTCGGCTCTGCCGTCGTGCTCGGCTGCGCTGAACCGCTGTACCTCGCGTCCTCGTGGGTCGTAGAGGATGCCGGCGACCCGGTGCGGCCCGCCGGCGTCGCCCTCGCGGCGCGCGATGTCCACCTGCGTGCGCAGTGTGGCGTCTTGGTAGTCGGCGTCCAGATCGGTCGTGACGTACGCGTCCTCCATCCGGGTGGTGGGGGTGGAGTGCAGGGTGACGGAGCGGAAGATCCCCGCGTAGCGCCACTGGTCGTAGTCCTCCAGGTAGGAGCCGGCGCTCCAGCGGTGCACCTGGAGGGCGATGCGGTTGGATCCGGCGTGGAGATGGTCGGTGACGTCGAACTCGGCGGGCACATAGCCGCCCTGGTCGTAGCCGACGTACCGTCCGTTGATCCATAGGAACCACCCCGAGGTGACTCCCTCGAAGCGGATCACCTGGCGTCGCCCGTCCCAGCTCTTCGGCACCTCGAACGTCCGGACGTACGCCCCCGTGGGGTTGGTGTCACGCGGGACCTTCGGCGGATCGTCGGGCGCCATCTCGCTCTGGACGTTGCGGAACACCGGGTGATCGAGGTCGTCGCTCTGCCAGGTGTGCGGAACCTTCACGCTCTTCCACCCGGAGGTGTCGTAGCCTTCCGCCCAGAAGCCTCGTGGGGCGTCCGCGGGACGGTCGGCGAGCGCGAACCGCCACTGCCCGTCGAGGCTGAGCCGCCACTTCCCCCGGTCGGGACCGTCAGGTGTGAGCAGGGCGTGCGGAGGCTCCTGCCCCTCTCCGGTGCGTCGCGGATCCTCGAGGTAGCTGTGTACGTCGGGCGGGAAGGCCGCCGCGTCCGTCGCGCGGCCTACGGCGTTGTCCGCAGCGGTCAGGCCGAGCCCCACGGCGGTGGTGATCGCGAGCATCGCCGCGAGTAATCGTCTGGCGGGGGCGATGGCCCTGAAGTGTCTGTCGTGGCCCGTCAATTCAACCTCACCTCACAGTTTCCAATGAAAGTGAACAGAGATGAACGAGTTCGCACAGTATTGAGGGGCTGAGGAGGCGTCAACCGTTCTTGCAGGACCGGCTGGCACTGGTCTGGCGGGCGGCTCCGGGCGCCAGACGGCGCGTGAGTTCGACCCGCCTTTCGCACCTGGGCAGCGCGAAACGGGGGCCGTCCCTACCGCGGACGGCCCCCGGCTGTTCTGCTCGGTCACTCCTTCACTGCGCCGCCCGTCAGCCCACGGACGAAGAAGCGCTGGAGAAGCACGAAGCCCAGGACGACGGGCACCGCCGCCATCACGGACCCCGCCATCAGCAGGTCCCACCGCGGCGCGAACTGGTTCTGGAAGCGAGCCAGACCGACCGGGAGGGTGCGCAGCAGTTCGTTGTTCGTGACCAGGGAGGGCCAGGCGAACTCGCCCCAGGTCCACATGAACTTCAGGACGGCCACCGTGCCCAGCGCCGCCCACGAGCTCGGCAGCAGCACGCTCCACAGGGTCCGCAGGCGGCCCGCGCCGTCGATGGCAGCCGCCTCGTCCAGCTGCGGCGGCAGTGTGACGAAGTGCTGGCGCAGCAGGAAGATGCCGGCCGGGCTGGCGAGGAACGGAACGATGAGCGCCCAGTAGGTGTCGATCCACCCCAGGTCGCGCATCACGAGGTACAGAGGCACCAGGATGACCTGGGTGGGAATCATCAGCGTGGCGAGGATCAGTGTGAGGACAGCCTGTCTTCCCCGGAACCGGATCCGGCTCAGGCCGTACGCGGCGAGCGTGTCGAAGACCAGATTGCCCGCCACGACGGCTCCCGCGACGATGACGGAGTTGATGAACCACTGCCAGAACGGGAAGTCGCTGACGACGTCCCGGTAGGCGTCGAGGGTCACGGTGCGCGGAATCAGCCGTGCGCTGGTGCCCAGGAGGTCCTCCATGGGCTGAAGCGACGTCAGGACCATCCACACCACGGGCAGTCCCGCGAACACGCTGACCACGACGAGCCACAGCGTCCTGGGAATCTGTCGGGACTTCGCTGTCATGACTCCTCCCGGGAGGTCAGGCGCAGACGGACGAGGGTGATGAGCAGGAGGATGACGAACAGCACCACGGAGGCCGCCGAGGCGACGCCGACATCGGTCAGGAGCTTGCTGTAGATGAACGTCACGACGGTGAGGGTCGCGGTGCCCGGGCCTCCCTCCGTCATCACCCAGACCTGGTCGAAGACCTTGAAGGAGTTGAAGACCAGCAGGAGGAACACCGCGGCTCCGGCGGGGCGGAGCATGGGCAGGGTGATGGAGCGGAACTGCCTCCAGGGGCCCGCCCGGTCGATGGTCGCCGCTTCGTAGAGTTCCGCGGGAATGCGCTGGAGCCCGCCGAGAAGGATCAGCGCGTAGATGCCGAAGTCCTTCCAGATGCTCACCAGAGCCACCGCCGGCAGCGCCAGGTCGTTGTCGAACAGCCAGCGCGCGCCGTCGACGCCGACGAGTCCGACGAGGGTGTTGACGAGGCCGTGGTCCGGCTCGTACAGCCATTTCCAGATCAGGCCGGCGACGACCATGGGGATGACGGCGGGCAGGACGGTGATGGTGCGGACCAGGCGGGCGGAGGACAACTCGCGGTTGGCGGCCATCGCTGTGGCGAGGGCGAGCACATAGGTGCCGGCCAGCACGATGGCGGTGAACACCACGGTGTTGACCAGACTCTCCCGGAAGGCGCCGGGCCCCAGGATCGTGGTGTAGTTCTCGGCCCCGACGAACTGGCGTGGCCCCAGCATGTTCCACCGGTCGGTGCTCAGCAGCATCGAGCGGACCATCGGATAGAAGGTGAAGCCGAGGATGACGACCAGTGCGGGGGCGACGGACAGCCAGCCTGCGAGTGCGCCGGTCGGTCTGCGTCGGCGCTTGCGCCCGGCGCCGCGCGGGCGGCGAGCGCCGCCGTCCGCGCGGTGCGTGGCGAGCTTCGGGGGAAGCTCGGTGGTGGTGTGCATGGGAATCGTTACTTCTCCGCGCTCAGGGCCTTGTCGACCTGGTCGTCGATCGACTTCAGCGCGTCGTCCACCGACATCTGTCCGTTGACGCCCGCCACGACCGAGGACTTCTGGGCCTCCCAGCGAGTGGCCCAGGCATGCCGGTCCTGGAGGACGAGCTCAGGCGAGTTGCGGCCCAGCTGCTGGAGGATCGGGATCCACTGGGGGGCGCCTGCGATCTTCGCCTCGTAGGCCTTCTTGGACGCTGGGTCGACCTGCTGGGAGTCGTACGGGTAGATGGCATGGAAGTCCATGTACCGGACGCTTCGTTCGGGGGAGGCGAGCCACTTCATGAAGGCGCCGGCGGACTTCAGGTCGTCGCTCTTGGAGCTGGCGACGAGGCTGTGCCCGCCGACCATGGAACAGCCGCTCTTGGGACCCTCGGGCATGGGAGCGACCGCCCACTTGCCCTTGGTCTTGGCGCCGGCGGCCTCCACGCCGGCTATCACGGACTGGAAGAACGGGAACATCGCGACCTTGCCGTCGATGAATCCGTTGAGGGCGCTGGTGCCGACGGGGGAGGTCTTGTCGTCGTAGAACGAGCGCATGTAGTTCATCGCGGTGCGTCCGGCCTCCGAGTCCTGGGCGGACTCGCTGTAGTCCGAGGAGGTCAGGCTGCCGCCCGCCTGGCAGAGGAAGCTCTCCCAGGTGGAGTTGATGGCGTTGACATGGTCGTCCATGCCCTTGAACTGCCAGCCGTGGACCTTGTCCCCCGCGGCCGCGGACTTGGTCGTGATGGCGCTGGACGTGGACTTGAGCTCGTCCCATGTCGCCGGCGGCTTGCTGAAGCCGTACTTCTTGAGGATGTCGGTGCGGTAGAGCATGACGCCGACGTCGAAGTAGAGCGGTGCGCCGTAGAACTTGTCCTCGTACTTGTTGACGTCCGCCAGGTCCAGGAACTTCTCGGTGTCCGCCGTGGTGTATCCGAGCTTGTCCAGCGGGGCGATGGCGCCGGCCTTGAGGTAGTCCAGCTCGAGGCCGTTGTTCATCAGCCAGACGTCGGGACCGTTGCCGGCGGCTGTCGCCTGCTTGATCTTGTCGCGGCCGTCCTTCCATTCGAGCAGGGTGAGGTTGACCTTCACCTCGTTCTGGGACTTGTTGAACTCGTCCACGAGTTCCTTGACCTTGTCGTCCTGGCCGATCCAGAACGGCATGGACCAGAATTCGACGGTGGGCTTGCCTCCGGCCCCCGAGCCGCCGGCGCCGGGTGCGCAGGCGGAGGCGGTCATCACACAGGCGGACGCGAGTGAGAGGGCGAGGAGCCAAGGTCGTCTTGAGCGTGCCATGGTGCTTTCTCCTTGGAGCTGAGGAGCGGTGTACGCGGGGCGGGCGGGGGAAAGGGCCGCGCCGGCGCTGTGCCGGCGCGGCGGGTTGGACGGTTCTGCTTGGACGGCTTTACGGGGTCCGGACCCAGAACTCGACGGAGAGCGGCGGGACGGCGAGGGTGAGCCTCGGCCCGTTCTTCGCGGTGAGGCGCTGGTCGTTCGTCTTCGGCCCGTACCGGTGGCCCTCGAACGAGCCGGCGGTCTGGGTGTCCACGGTGTAGGTGAACGACTCGGTCTTCGACCGGTTGGTGACGGCGAAGACGGGCTTGCCGGCCGGCGTCTTCCACGCCATGATCCGCTGATCGCGCAGGACGGCGGGCTCGTCCACGGCGTAGCGCACGGAGTCCCACGGCAGGTACTTCACGAAGCCCGCGATCCCGTTCCAGTTCTGCGGGTTCCACGTCCAGTGCCCGACGGGAAGGTCGGGGAAGCGGGAGAAGTCCTTGTCGTGCGGGGGGCGCCAGAATCCGAGCGAGTACCCGGGGGCCTCCGCGTTCGTGGTGGGCTTCAAGGCGTGCAGCCAGAACCAGGTGGGGGAGTCCTGGAAGGTCATCCAGTTCATGATCGACTGGGCTGTGTTGACGGTCCGCCAGTCGGAGGTCTTGTGGTCGAGGTACTCGAACTCGTTGCTGAAGGCGGGTCGGCCCTGGGCGCCTCGGAGGAAGTCGTTGTCGATCTGGTAGTCGCTGTTCCTGCCGTTCGTCCCGAGCCGGTGGTACGTCCAGGCGTCGACGAGGTCCAGCGCCTGGCGGTCGGCGACGATGGCCTGACCGGTCGACGTGCCCCAGCCGTCCTGGCTGTCTGCCGTGATCATGACATTGGGATAGGCGGCGCGCACCTTCGCGGCGGTGGCCTTGAACGTCTTGAGGTATTCGTCGGCGCTGTAGACGCACGACGAGTAGCGCGCTGTGATGCGGGGCTCGTTCTGCAGGCCCCACATCGAGACGGGCACACCGTTCTCCGTCAGATGATCGAGGTCCGCGACCAGGGCGTCGGCGAACCGCGCGAGGAACACGTCGTCGAACGACTTCAGCTTTCCCGCGATGTAGGAGTCGTTGTTCTTCCAGGCGGGCGCCGGCGACCAGTACTCCACCGAGGTTCCCTCGATGCCCGAAGAACGGATCATGTCCGCGAGCAGCTCCGCCTGGCCGGGGTAGCGGTCCTTCATATGCTGTCGGCCCGAGTCCAGGCCCCGGTAGTAGAGGCCC
Organism: Streptomyces sp. NPDC051907; assembly: GCF_040681075.1. Classification (NCBI taxonomy): domain Bacteria; kingdom Bacillati; phylum Actinomycetota; class Actinomycetes; order Kitasatosporales; family Streptomycetaceae; genus Streptomyces; species Streptomyces sp. NPDC051907. The sequence continues at coordinate 69,154 of NZ_JBFAYB010000042.1, forward strand.
ATGGCCAGCCGGCAGTAGCGGAAGCCGCGGTCGGAGCGGCCGCCCTTGAGCATCTGCCGGTAGAAGCGTGTCCGCTCCGAGTCGGTGAGGTCGTACGGCACGCCGCTGACCAGATCCGGGAGGCCGTCGTTCTTCGAGCCGATCGAGTCCGACTGGATCTCGAAGCCCAGCCCCAGGATGGTCTGCTTGCGGCCGTTGTCGAAGCGGATCGTGTAGTCGCCGGAGGCGGCGGCCTGGGCCTGGAACTGGCCGGTCAGCGGGGAGAGCGTGGCGGCGGCGCCCGCTATGGCCGCGCCCCGCAGAACTGTTCTGCGGCTCGGGTGCTGCGAGGACATGCAGTATCTCCTTCGTTGTGGACGGAGGTACGAGGTACGCGGTCTCGCTCCGCGGTGACCGGCCGTCCCGTGGCCGGTCACCGCGGAGCGGGC